>NZ_JAVVLT010000116.1:0-30774 GCF_036224885.1 Marinobacter sp. OP 3.4 | reverse complement strand
TGAATACGTCCCTGTAGGCTCTTCAAAAACGTCCCTGTTTTTGAAGGTCCCGGAAAGCGTCACCGCTCATCCGGGCTCACATCAGAGCTGCCTGCATGGCGTTCGACGGTTCTGGAAAGGCTTCCCCGCCCGCCCAGACTATTTCGGAGATAACTTCAACTTGGTTGAATACCTCGGGTGACCTATGACTGACCTTACGATTACCAGACTGTCTGCTTCCGATGCAGGCTTTGATGACGCGCTCAGCAAGCTGTTGGCTTGGGACGACAGCGTTGACCATCAGGTAAACGAGTCGGTCCGTCATATCCTGAGTGAGGTGAAGCTGCGGGGCGATGCGGCGGTGATGGAGTTTACCGCGAAGTTCGACCAGCTTGAGGTGGCGTCCATGGCCGGGCTGGAGATTTCCCAGGCGCGTCTGGAGCAGGCCCTGGAGAGTATTCCCGCTGACCAGCGGGACGCCCTGGAAGCCGCGGCCGATCGCATCCGTGACTACCACCAGCGTCAGAAGCAGGACTCCTGGCAGTACGAGGAGGCCGACGGCACGGTGCTGGGGCAGAAGGTGACGCCGCTGGATCGGGTGGGGCTGTATGTGCCCGGTGGCAAGGCGGCCTATCCGTCGTCGGTGCTGATGAACGCGCTTCCCGCCAAGGTGGCCGGTGTCGGTGAGGTGATCATGGTGGTGCCGACCCCGGCGGGGGTGGTGAACGACATGGTGCTGGCCGCCGCTGCCATTGCCGGTGTTGATCGGGTGTTTACCCTCGGTGGGGCCCAGGCGATCGGGGCGCTGGCTTACGGGACCGAGACGGTGCCGGCGGTGGACAAGATTGTGGGGCCGGGCAATATTTTTGTGGCCACGGCCAAGCGTGAGGTGTTCGGTACCGTGGGCATCGATATGATCGCCGGGCCGTCGGAGATTCTGGTGATCTGTGATGGCGCCACCGACCCGGACTGGATCGCCATGGACCTGTTCTCCCAGGCGGAGCACGATGAGCAGGCGCAGTCCATTCTGGTGAGCCCGGATGCCGCGTTTCTGGATGCGGTGGAAGACAGTATTCGCAAGCTGCTGCCGACGATGGAGCGCAGTGAGATTATTGCCCGGTCGCTCACCGACCGGGGTGCGCTGATCCAGGTGAAGGATCTGGATCAGGCGGCGGTGGTGTCCAACCGGATTGCCCCGGAGCACCTGGAACTGTCGGTGGAGGAACCGCAGGCCCTGGCGGATAAGATCCGTCATGCCGGTGCCATCTTCATGGGCCGTTACACCGCCGAGGCCCTGGGGGATTACTGCGCGGGGCCTAACCATGTGCTGCCCACCTCCGGTACGGCGCGGTTTTCGTCGCCGCTGGGCGTCTATGACTTCCAGAAGCGTTCGTCGCTGCTCGGGTTCTCCGCCGCCGGCGCTGATCGCATGGGCCGGGTGGCTTCGGTACTGGCCCGGGGTGAGGGGCTGACGGCCCACGCCCGGTCCGCCGAGTACCGTGTCGATTCCTACCGCGAGTCCTGAGGAGCCGCCATGAGCAAGTTCTGGAGTCCCCTGGTACGTGAGCTCAAGCCCTACGTGCCGGGGGAGCAGCCGAAGATGCAGCGGCTGGTCAAGCTGAATACCAATGAGAATCCCTACGGACCCTCGCCCAGGGTGCTGGAGGTGATCCGCCAGCAGGCGGACGACAGTTTGCGCCTGTACCCGGACCCGGAGAGTGAGCGGCTTCGTGGGGTGATTGGCGATTACTATGGCGTGTCGCCGGAGCAGGTCTTCGTGGGCAACGGCTCGGACGAAGTGCTGGCCCATATTTTCCAGGGGCTGCTCAAGCAGGACCGGCCAATCCTGTTCCCGGACATCACCTACAGTTTCTATCCGGTGTACTGTGGTCTCTATGGTGTGGACAGTCGCCTGGTGCCCCTGAACGAGGACTTCGGTATCAACCCGGAGGACTACCGGGTACCCAATGGCGGTGTGATCTTCCCGAACCCGAATGCCCCCACGGGCCGGTTCCTGCCTCTGGACGATGTGGAACAGATCGTTGCCGGTAACCCGGACAGTGTCGTGGTGGTGGACGAAGCCTACGTGGATTTCGGTGGTGACAGCGCCATTGCCCTGGTGGACCGGTATCCTAACCTGCTGGTCACCCAGACCCTGTCCAAGGCCCGTTCACTGGCCGGGCTGCGGGTAGGCTTTGCGGTGGGGCACCGGGACCTGGTGGAGGCCCTGAACCGGGTCAAGAACAGCTTCAATTCCTACCCCCTGGACCGGCTGGCCCAGGCGGGTGCGGTGGCCGCCTTTGAAGACCAGACCTGGTTTGAGCATACCCGCAAGCAGGTAATCGCAGAGCGGGAGCGGGTCACGTCGGCCCTGGAAAAGATGGGCTTCGAGGTGCTGCCGTCCGCCGCCAACTTCATTTTTTGCCAGCATGGATCGGTATCAGGCGATACCCTGGCCGCCCGGCTGCGGGAGCGTGGTATCATCGTGCGCCACTTCGACAAGCCCAGGATCGACAACTTCCTGCGCATCACCATTGGTACCGACGGACAGAACGACGAATTACTGTGGGCACTCGGCGAACTGACCGGCTGAGGGCTGCCGGGGTTTCCGGGCCCGCCTGTCCGCTGATCGATAGGAGTCACTCATGGCAACACGCAACGACATCCTCCAGACCCTGAACCAGTGGCTGACCCCCGAAAACTTCCAGGATTATTGCCCCAACGGTCTGCAGGTGGAGGGCCGCGACGAGATCACGACGATCGTTAGCGGCGTGACCGCCTCCCAGGCCTTTATTGATGCGGCGGTGGAAGCCGGTGCCGATATGATCCTGGTGCACCACGGCTATTTCTGGAAAGGCGAACCCCAGCCGGTCACTGGCATGAAGAAGGCCCGCATCAAGACCCTTCTGGCCCATGACATCAGCCTGGTGGCCTACCATCTGCCGCTGGACGATCACCCGGAATACGGCAACAACCGCCAGTTGGCGGAGGTGCTAGGTATCCGTGACCCGCGACCGATGGGTGGACTGGTGTGGGAAGGGGAACTGGCGGAGCCCATGACCCCGGAGGCCTTTGCCGGTTTCCTCCAGGAGCGGCTCAACCGCCAGCCCCTGCATGTGGGCGCCGGGCCCGAGCAAATCCGGCGGGTAGCGTGGTGTACCGGTGCCGCCCAGGGATTCCTGCCTTCGGCGGTGGAGGCGGGCGTGGATGCCTACATCAGTGGTGAAGCGTCGGAGCCCACCACCCATACCGCCCGGGAATGCGGCATCCATTACTTCGGGGCCGGTCACCATGCCACTGAACGTTATGGTGTGCAGGCCCTGGGCAGGGCGCTGGCGGAAACATTCGGGGTGTCGCACCAGTTCATCGACTGTGATAATCCGGTGTAACGGGGCACCAGGTCAGCCAGTGGCTGACCTGGAGGGCGGAGGTCAGGCCTTCGCCTTTTCCTCGTCGGTCAGGCCGTAACCCTCGTCCAGGGTGCCTTTCTCGTCGGGATCCTTCTTGGGCGCATAGTCCCTGGGGGGTTCCGCCACGTCGCTATCGCCGGTCTTGGCTCCGGTCAGGCGGGCGCGCTGCTTCTCCTGCTCAAGCTCGTCCAGCCATTCGTCGTCGTTAGCCAGGCGGTTGGCACCCCGGGCCATGTGGTGGTTGACGTCGCGGAAGGCGTCGTTGAAGCGCCGCAGCAGGTGAGCCGATTCCATGAAGTGTTCGTTTACCTGTGCCTGGTAACGGGTGTACTCGTTGCGCAGTTCTTCCATCTGCTGTTCGGTACGGCGCTGTCGCAGGGTCGTGCCCTGGCTGGAGCGGCCAATCAGAAGGCCAATGATCAGTCCTACGGCTAATGCGGCAACAGCGGCCAGAATCAGGTTGGTCATAGGGTTATCGTCCTGTCGGAAGTCCTTTTTAGCGTCAAGGGCGGTGTTGTCCGGAGGAGCGGGTCGGTCGCACCACCGGACACCCCGCTATGCCTCCGGCCCGCCCCGGCCGGGAACATTATGATTTCAGTATACCCGTTTAGGGCGGGCCCTGCCCATGGTCTCATACCCCTACGAAGGTTTTGTTGATTTATTGCAACCAAACGGTACGCCTGATCTGTCGGGCATTTACCGGCGTTGCCCGCAAGATGGCGATTTTTATGAAAATCAGCGACAATAGCGACCCTTTTCGATCACCACGGCTCCCGACAGGAGAAGGTTCTGAATGACACCCTGGGAACGATACCAGCAAGACCTGGAACGCCCTGATTTCAAGGCGGATGCGGCTCAGGAAGACGCCGTGCGCCGACTGCATGCGTTGTACGAGAAACTGGTGGAAGCGGAGAGCGAGCGCAACCGGCCGCTGAAGAAACTGTCGCTGAAGGTACGGAAAGGGCGTGAAGAGCCGGTCAAGGGGCTCTACTTCTGGGGGGGGGTCGGTCGTGGCAAGACCTACCTCATGGACACCTTCTATGAATCGCTGCCGTTCGACCGCAAGATGCGGGTGCACTTTCACCGTTTCATGCAACGGGTGCACAATGAACTCAAGTCCCTGAAAGGGGAGAAGAACCCCCTGGAAAAGGTCGCGGCCCACTTTGCCGAGGATGCCCGGGTCATCTGCTTTGATGAGTTCTTCGTGTCCGATATTGGCGACGCCATGATCCTGGCGACACTGATGGACGGACTGTTCAGCCGTGGCGTGTCGCTGGTGTGCACGTCCAATATCGAGCCGGACGGCCTCTACAAGGACGGCCTGCAGAGGGCACGGTTCCTGCCCGCCATCGATCTGGTCAAGAAGTACACGGATGTGGTGAATGTGGACGGAGGCGTGGACTACCGCCTGCGGACCCTGGAGCAGGCGGAGCTCTACCATTCGCCCCTGGATGAGCAGGCGGATATCAGCCTGCAGAAGAGTTTCGATGGCCTGGCGGTGGAAGCCGGCAGCCACTCCCTCAACCTGAAGGTGAACGGTCGCAAGCTACAGGCCCGGGCCCATTCCGACGATGTGGTGTGGTTCGAGTTCCGGGAGCTTTGCGATGGTCCCCGCAGCCAGAATGACTACATCGAACTGGCACGGGAGTTCCAGACCATTATCGTGTCCAACGTGCCGGTGCTGGGGGGCGACAAGGATGACCAGGCCCGCCGGTTCATCAACATGATTGATGAGTTCTACGACCGTAACGTCAAGGTCATCCTCTCCGCAGAGGCCCCGATTACCGGGCTGTACGCCGGTGGCCGGCTCGGTTTCGAATTCGAGCGCACCGAGTCGCGGCTATTGGAGATGCAGTCCAGGGACTACCTGGGGGCGCCCCACAAGGCCTGAGGGCCTTGACAGCCGCGTTGTACCGACTCGATTCTGGACCCGCCAAACCTTCGCCACCGCGCCTTGCCCTCAAGGCTCTCAGTGGCTCAGAAGGTTAGTCGATAGAAGCGGTGTTGGTGTCCTCGGCTGGCTCATAACCCGGCTGCAATTGCTCTTCCGGCGCCGTGGCCAGTGCCATGAGCCCTTCAATATTGTCACGGCTGACTATGGTGTCCCGGTATTGCTGGTCGTACCACACCAGGTTGTTGTAGCGGATCATGCTCCGCAACTCCTGGATGTACTCGTGCCCCCGTTCCGAATAGTCTCCCAGGCCGGCGGCCAGTTCGCTGCCGGTGGGATAGCCACCGCTCTGATGGGCCTTTTCCCGAAGCACCCGCAGTTCATGGTAGGCCGGATGCCGGTTCAGGTTCTGCACGTAGGCCCTTACCGAGTGATAGGTGGAGCGGAAGCGGGCGACTTCGTAGCTGGCGCCTTCGGGGCGGCTCAGGGGCACCAGGCCACAGCCCGGCGAGAAGCACCACTGGCCGAACAGGTTGTTGCCCTGACGGGCGAACCGGGAGGTTCCCCAGGCGGATTCGTTGGCGGCCTGGGCCAGTACCAGGGAGGGTGGTATGGTATCCAGACGGCGCAGCAGTCGCCGGAACATCTCGTCGCTGCCGGTTTCCTGATCCACCCGCAGGCGCTCGGCCTGCTTCGCCAGCCACTCAATATCGTCCTCGCTGAGGGTTTCCCTCGACTGCAGGTCCAGCAGGTGCTGCCTTTGCAGCAGTATCCGGCTGTTCACCAGCAGGGTGCGGCTGTACAGGTAGGCGAAGAAGGCGGACTTCTTTTCCGTCACATCGTGATAGAGCTGGAAGTTGGGCAGGGGATCGAGGATCCACCGGGGCAGTTCCGGCAGGGTGGCCAGTTCCACGTCCTCTTCCGCGTCATCCGAGCGGGGTTCCGGCGGTGGAGGCGGGGTGTGCAGGACGCCCCATAGCGCCGCCAGGGTAAACGGGACGATCAGAAGGAGACTTCTTGAACCGGCAGACATTCGAATCCTCGCAAGTGACTGTGACATCGGGAGTGTAACAGTCACTACGAGGAAAGGTCTGTTCAGGTTTGTATCAGAAGAAGATCTTCATGCCGGCCATGACGCCTTCATCCAGGTTGATGTCGGCGCTGCTGTTGTCCAGGTCGGTGTTCACGTAGCGGTAGCCCGCGTACACGTCGGCATTGCGGATAACCCGGTAGCTGACCCTCGCCTCGATATCGGTGACCGCGTCGGAGTCCCCGAACGACAGGATGCTGGGGGCGTAGTGGGCGCTGCCACCGACCGACAGACCCGGTACGTTGGGAATGTTGACCGTGGCATAGCCGCCGATGCCAACGCCGCCGCCGTCCAGGTCGTCATCGTCCCACAGCAGGCCCCGGAAGCCGATGCCGGCGGTGGTCGGCAGGTTGCCCAGCGCGGTCTGGCCCTGGGCATGGAACTCGCCATTGATCAGGTGACGGCTACCCTCGTGGTAGGTGTAGCCTGCGCCGGCCTGGATATCGGACCGGACATCAAAGAAGTTGACCTGGCCCTTGACGGACTCGTTGGTCAGGCTGAAATCCGCGTCGGCGGCCAGGGCCGGTGCTGCGGCGATTGACAGGGCAGCAGGCAGGGCAATGGCAGAAGTCCTAAACAGCATGGTGGGGTACCTCTGGAGTTGGTTGATTCGTTCCGATCAGATGTTGTTGTGAACGTGTGGGCATATTACCGGTGGGGCGTACCACGCTCAACTTAAAGTCCGTTCAGCCGCTGTTAACGACGGTACGGACTTCAGGTTGATGGCCGGTTTCAGTGGGAATGATCGGCGTCCTGCTGTTGCAGGGACTCCATCAGGTCCTCCTCCGACACCGGCTGCTGGGAGGGAATGCGATAATCCTCGCTGGCCCAGGCGCCCAGGTCGATCAGGCGGCAGCGGTCGGAGCAGAAGGGGCGGTGGGGATTGCTGTCGGTCCATTCCACAGGGGTCTTGCAGGTCGGGCAGTCTACAAACATCAGGATTCTCTTGCGGCCTCGGGTTGGGTCTCTGAACAGTATTGTTCCAGAACCGCCCGCAACATGTCGATATTGACAGGCTTGGCCACGAACACATCCATGCCCGCCTCGCGGCTGCGCTCCTCGTCCTGTTCCATGGCGCTGGCGGTCAGGGCCACCACGGGGGTGTGCGGCAGGCTGTGCTCCCGCTCTTCCTGACGGAGCTGGCGGGTGGCTTCGTAGCCATCCAGTTCCGGCATAACGCAATCCATGAAGATCAGGTCGAAATGCCCGGCGCGCCACTGCTCAAGCGCCTGCTGGCCATCAAAGGCGGTGCTGACCCGACAGCCCAGTTTTTCCAGCAGGCGCTGGGTCAGGGCCCGGTTCACCGGGTTATCCTCGGCCAGCAGCACGTCCATGGGACCGCAGGGCAGGGGCATTGGTGTCGGCAGCGGTGCCATCGGGGCCTGCAGGGAGAAACGGGTCAGGAACCGGCGTTCGCCCAGGTCGGCATCCTCGAACAGCTGGTTCAGCATGGGCGCCAGGCGGGATTCGCGCAGGGCCTTGCTGAGGAAGGCATCGGCACCGGATTCCCGGAAATGCTCGCCATCGCCCCGCTGCGGGTTGGCGGAAAGCACGAAGATGCGGGTACTCTGCCACCCCGGATTCTCACGGATCTTGCGGCACAGCAGATCGCTCTCCATATCCGGCACGAACCCGTCCAGGATCACGGCATCGAAGGGGGTGCCGGTTTCATCGGCGGTGGCCAGGGCGGCGAGGGTCTCGGCGCCGGAGCGTACCGCCTCGATGTCCACTTCCAGTCGCGACAGCATCTCCAGGGTAATCTTGCGGGACAGGGCGTAGGAGTCGGTCACCAGGATACGTCGACCCCTTACCTTGCCGAGGTTGGCCCGGGTTTTCGGGGCCCGGTTGCTGGCCTCCGGCAGGCTGATTTCCAGCCAGAAGGTGGAGCCTTCGCCGGGGGTGCTCTCCACATCCAGGTGACCGTCCATTAGCTGTACCAGCTGTCGGCAGATGGTCAGGCCCAGTCCGGCTCCCGGCAGTTGCCGGCGGGGACGGGCGTTGAACTGGACATAGGGCTGGAAGATCAGCGGCAGGTTATCGGCATCGATGCCGATCCCGGTGTCCTCCACCGACAGCCGGAGCTGGGCATTGCCGCCTTTGCGGCCCAGCAGTTCGGCGCTGACTAGGACATGGCCGGAGTCGGTGTAACGGATGGCGTTGGAGGTGAGGTTCAGCAGCACCTGGCGGACCCGGATCGGGTCACCCACCAGGTGTTCGGGCAGGTTCTCGTCCACCCGCAGTTCCAGGGCCAGGCCCTTGTCCCTGGCCCGGGGGCCGAGCATGCTCACCATATCGTTGAGGGTTTCCCTCAGGTCGAACTCGATGGCGTCCAGCTCCAGCTTGCCCGCCTCGATGCTGGAGATGTCCAGCAGGTCGTTAATGATGGCGGACAGGCCTTCCGCCGCGTGCATGAGGGTGTCCACGTAATCCTGCTGTTCCTGGTCCAGCCGGGTGTCCTGGAGCAGACTGGCGTAACCCAGCACGGATTGCAGCGGAATCCTCAGTTCATGGCTCAGGTTGGCCAGGAACAGGTTCTTGGCGTGGTTGGCGCGAATGGCTTCGTCCCGCTCGTCCATGGACTGGCGGCTGGTCTGGCGGAGGTCCCGGGTTTCCTCCAGCAGCCGTTCCCGCATCTGGTTGAGGGCATGTTCCATCTCGCTTAGCTCATCGGGCCGCGAAGGCGGTTTGCGGTTCAGCCGCAGGGGCTCGATCAGGGCGTTGAGGTTGAGGCGGGTGGTGTAGTCGGCCATCGCCTCCAGGTGGCGTGACAGCATGATGCGTACGATCATCAGCAGGCCCAGGGTGCCCAGCATGACGATGATCGACTGGAACAGCAGGAGCAGGACAGCCTGGTCCCTGACCGCGGCCTGCACCTGGTCCTTGGAGGATGTCAGGATGAGTTCGCCGACATTGGGGTTGTTCACCAGTTCCGACCGGGTCATGCGCAGTGGATGCTGGTGGCTGATCACCTCGCCTTCGGGGTATTCGCCGATGCTGAACTCGCGGCCGTCGGCGGTCACGATGCGGGCGTGCTGGATGACCTCGAAGGACAGCAGGTCGTCCAGCATGTGCTCCACTTCACCGAAGTTCATCAGCCACAGTTGCTGGCTGAGGTTGCCCTCAATGATTTCCGCGGTTTTCTGCTGCAGGTTGCTGATATCGGCGAGCCGCCGGTCGGTTTCTCCCGCCAGTTGTGCACCGGTTGCCACCACCGCCACCATCAGGCTGAATAACAGCACATAGAGCAGCAGGCGCGCGGCCAGCGGCCGAACGCTGAGGTTGCGGATAAGGGCAGCAATCACTCGTGATGCAGACAAGGCACATGATTCCCTGTGATACAGAATTCCGTCAGGCAGTGTAACAGACTGTCAATATAACAACACCGACCATGTCGAACCTGAAACGGACATTCAGGTCATATAGATGCGCGCCGTAGATACGCTCTTCGTCTTGCCGGCCACGCCGGAACGAGGGCCTGGGATCGTAACTGGTGACATCTTCTATTAGTCCTTTCAGATCAGGGTAGCGTTCCTCCCCAAGCGCGGCAAGCTGGGCTTGCGCTTCTGTCGAAAAGCGCACGGGAAGGCGTTCCGGCGCTTCCTCGCCGGCCCACCCGACGCGGGCATCGGGCACTGCGTCGGCGAACGGCAGATAGGGCTTGATGTCCAGTATCGGGGTGCCGTCGATCAGGTCGTGGTCGCGGATGCGAAGGATCAGGTCGCCGTCCCGCCGGACCAGCCCCTCGTTGCGGACCACCGACAGTCCCAGGCTGTTGGGACGAAAGGGCGAACGGCTGGCGAACACGCCCACCTTACGGTTACCCCCCAGTCGTGGTGGGCGTACCACCGGTCGCCAGTCGGCCCTGACCGCTTCATGGAACTGGAAGGTCAGCCACAGGTGGCTGCAGCTTTCCAGGCCCCGGAAGGCGTCCTCCCGGTTGAAGGGGGGCTGGATAACCAGTTCAGCCCAGGCGTGGCGGGTCAGGCCGGGTTGCCGGGGCACCACGAACTTGTCCCGGAAGCAGGAACGGGTAGTGGCCACCGGGGTCAGTGTCAGGGCGTCCACGGCGGGCCTGGATGGATGGCGTGGCACAGAACCTCCTAGTCGCGTAGCACGTTGCCGGAAAAGAACATCTCAACGCGCAGCAGCAGCGAGGTATCCTCCTTGAAGTCATTCTCCCGTTCAAACTCGATGGACGGGATGACTTCAGCGTACAGCCAGTCGTGGTAGAGGCGGTAGCGCCAGGTGACATCGGCGAAGATGCTCTCATGCCGCCAGTTGGGCTCGCTGTCACCCAGCACCCCGAAACGGGGGTTCAGTTCCGAACGGTTATTCAGGCGCTTGTGGAAATCGAAGATCTGCGCCACCTCGAAATGGCGGTCATCGTGTTGCCAGACCGCTTCGGAGCTTGCCAGGAAAGTCCAGCCGTCGCCAACGTCCTTGCCGAACCCAAGCCAGGTGGACGCTCCCCAGCCATCCTGGTGGAAATAGTACACCCGCTGGCGTGCCGACAGTTTCCAGCCAGCCAGGTTCCAGCGGCCACGGGCGGTGGCACGCCAGAAGGCATCGGGGGGGAACCGAAGGCGCGCGCCCACATCGTTGCTCAGGTTGATGGCGTCGGTGATTTCGGTCAGGTAGCTCAGGGCGCCGGTGGGATCGGTGTCGGTGCGTTCATCGGACGTCAGCTGTCGATCCCGGCGACGTTCATCGAGAGGGATCAGGTCGTCACTCTCGCTTTCCACCACCACCCGCAGTTTTTCTTCCGCCGTGGGCAGGTCCAGCTTGAAGCGGGCCTCGGGGTCAAAGTCGAAGAGTTCCCCGGTGCGTGATTCCGTGGCCAGCCCGAGGCGGAGATAGCTGGCATTGTTGGGCGCGGCGCGGGGGTTGCCGGACAGCGTGCGGTCCGCCCAGGCACCCAGCGCCTGCACCCGCCGCGACTGGGTGTGTTCCTGGCGGATGACCCAGTTGGAGAAGGACATCCAGTAGGAATCCTTCGGCTCCAGCCAGTACTCGTCCGGGGTGAAGGTGAAGAACTCCGGGGGCAGGCGGTCCGGTGACAGTTCGTCGGACGGGCGGATTTCCGCACGTGTGATACTGGCGGCCAGGGTTGCCACCAGTAACACACCAAGTACGGGCCAGGGTCGAATGCCGGGAGTGAGATCAGGTACCACCAGTTGTTCAGCCTCGGGCCATGTCCACTAACTGTTCATGCAACGATGCCACCTGCGACCGGACCTGTTCCAGGGGCTGGTCGTTGTGGATGACATAGTCGGCACGTTCAAGCCGGTGCTGGCGGGGCATCTGGGCGGCGATAATACGCTCCACCTGGTCCCGGTCGTTGCTGTCTCGGCTCATGGTTCGCTGGATCTGGGTTTCCTCGGGCACATCCACCACGATGGCCTTCCGGGCCAGGGTGTACTGGTCGGTTTCCAGCAGCAGCGGCGATACCAGCAGAACATAGGGCTGGTCGTAATCCGTGGGTTGTAACTGTCGTGCCAGCTCGTCGCGGATGGTGGGGTGCAGCAGCCCCTCCAGCCATTCCCGCTCATTGGCATCCTGGAAGACGATGGTGCGCAGGGCGGCCCGGTCAAGGGTACCGTCCGCCTGCAGGATCTGGTCCCCGAAGTGTGCGGCAATCTCCGCCAGGGCGGGGGTGCCGGGCTCGACCACTTCCCGGGCGACGATATCCGCGTCCACCCAGTGTATGCCGAGGTCGCCAAACATGGTGGCCACGGTGGATTTGCCGCTACCAATACCGCCGGTCAGTCCGATTACTGCAGGGTTGCCCATTCACACCTCTTTTTCTTGTGGTTGACGGCGCTGCCGGAATGATGGTCCGCGCAGGCGCCGTCGTCGAATCCTGGCGGATTTTGCCATGGACCCGGCACCACTTGCATCTTTCCTGTTCCGCTATCGCAAACGGCCTAGCACGGAATCGCCAATCTCGCGGGTGTCACGACGGGTTCCGCCGTTTTCCGCCAGGTCGGCGGCAACAGCATCAAACAGCTCACGACCGGCGGTGGACAGCACGGGTTCCCGGCGGCCCAGCCATTCCAGCATGCGGGCGGTGGTGAACAGCATCGCGGTGGGGTCGGCAATGCCCTGGCCGGCGATGTCCGGGGCGCTGCCGTGGGTGGGTTCGAACATGGAGGGCAGATCCGGGTTGTCCGGATTCAGGTTGCAGGACGGGGCCACGCCCATGCCGCCGGAGAGCACGGCGGCCAGGTCGGTCAGGATATCCCCCTGCAGGTTGCTGGCCACCACCACGTCGAATGCCCAGGGAGACTGCACAAACTTCATACAGGCGGCGTCGATCAGCTCGTGGTGGGTGGCCACGTCCGGGTAATCGGCGGCCACTTCCTCAAACACCTCGGTGTACATGTCGCCCCAGTAACGCAGGGCATTGCGCTTGGTCACCACACACACCTGGCTCTCGCAGCGTTTGCCGGAGCGGGTGGGGAATTCCCGCTTGTGGCCATCCCGGCGACGGGCCTCGGCCCGCAGGCGGGCCTGCTCGAAGCCGTAGCGGATGATGCGCTCGGTACCACGGCGGGTGAACACCTCCATCTGGGTGGCCACCTCGTGCTCGGTACCCTGGCGCAGGCGGCCACCCTGGCCCACGTATTCTCCCTCGCTGTTCTCCCGGATCACCAGCATGTCGATGTCCCGGGCGCGGTCATCCGCCAGGTACTGCCGGGCGCCGGGCAGCAGGCGGGCCGGCCGTTCGCAGACCCACTGGTCGAAGCCCTTGCGCATATCCAGCAGTGGCGCCAGGGACACGCTGTCCGGCAACAGGTAGCGGTCCGGGTCGTCCATGGGGCCCGGATCCCCCAGGGCGCCCAGCAGGATGGCGTGGTAATCCCGAAGCTGTTCCAGGGCGTCCCCGGGCATAACCTCACCGTATTGCTCGTGCCAGGCATGGGAGGGCCAGGGGAAGCGGGTCCACTCAACGGGAAGCTGGTGCTTTTCCCGCAGTGTCTCCAGGCAATGAACCGCTTCGGTTACCACTTCCGGACCAATCCCGTCACCGGGCATGACAGCGATACGCAGGGGCTGGGGCATGAGGCCACTCCTTGAGGGGAATTTACAGAGTTTTGCAACCGGACGCCGTATTAATGCGTATCCTGAGTGCATGATGTTGGCGTCAGGACTGATAGACAGTGTAGACACCCGGGCGGTTTTCGTCAGTATTTCAGTACGTTTACCCCTGGCAGGACGCTGTCTATAGTGAGTGGCGTAAACCTTGGTTCATCAGCCCATAGGAGCCGGCGTGGAACAACCCGAAGTACTGTTTGATGAATCCCACTGTGATCAGTGCGCCTGTGGTGAGGGTCTGGATTTCCAGTTCTCGTTTGCCTACCAGCCGATCGTTGATGTGTCGGATAGCAGTGTGTTTGCCTACGAGGCCCTGGTCCGCGGTACTGGAGGGGAGAGTGCGTGGAGCGTGCTGTCAAAGGTGAATGAGCGCAACCGCTACTCCTTTGACCAGATCTGCCGGGTCAAGGCGGTCAAGCAGGCGGCCCGGTTGGGCATGGATACCAGGCTGAGCATCAATTTCATGCCCAATGCCGTCTACCAGGCGGAATACTGCATTCGCACCACACTGGCGGCGGCGAAGACCTATAATTTCGATACCCGCAAGATCATCTTCGAGCTGACGGAAGGGGAGGACCTGTCCTCCATTGACCACCTGGTGTCGATCATCAAGGCGTACCAGGACATGGGGTTCAGCACCGCCATTGACGACTTCGGTGCCGGTTTTTCCCGCTACAATCTCATGACCGCCAGTCCGCCGGACCTGCTCAAGCTGGATATGGGCCTGATCCGTGATATCGACCGCGAGCCGAACAAGCAGGCGGTGGTTAATGGCATTATTACCATGATGGCGGAACTGGGTGGCCGTATCGTGGCCGAGGGCGTGGAAACCGTTGAGGAATATGCCTGGTTGCGGGGCCGTGGTATCCGATTGTTCCAGGGCTACCTGTTCGCCCGGCCCGGGTTCGAATCGTTGCCCAGGCCGCATTTTCCCGATCTCGAATAACCTGGAGAGAATCCCTTGTTCTATCGTCTGGTGACCCTGGCTGGCGGCGTACTGTTCGTTGGTGTGCTCTATGGACTGATCTGGTTGCTGTGCCGCTGGTTCCTGCGTGGTCACCAGGTGACCGACCAGCTCAACGACCGCGCCACCGTCCTGGCTACCTGGACCTTCACCGGGGTCTGCCTGGGCATCGTCTTTGCCGTGTTCGGTGCCTTCCTGCTCGGGCCCTGGGCCTTCTATCGCACGGTGCGGGCCCATGATGTGGCGGTATCGGATGGCGCCGCCGTCTGGTGGGGGCTGGGCGTGGTGACGCTGGCCATGGCCCTGACGGCGGCCGGGTTTGCCGGTTTCCTGTGGCTGGTCGGGGTGTTCTGAACCGGTCCCCGGCAGCGGTCGGTCAGTGGGCGAGGCCCTGCTGTTCGGCCACCACGGCGTGAAACTGTTCCCGCAGCCAGATCAGTGCCGGTTCCTTCTCGTAGGCCCGGTGCCAGTAAAGGTGCGCGTCCACGTCCGGCAGTCCTTCCGGCGGGTTGAGGATGCGGGTATCCGAACGGGCGGCGATCTGCCGGGCGTAGGCTTCCGGCATGGTCAGTAGCAGGTCGGAGGTTTCCACCACCTGGCAGGCCGCATAGAAGTGCTGACAGCGCAGGCGGATCTGCCGTTGCAGCCCCAGCCGTGACAGTTCGAAATCCTCCACACCCGGCCCCTCACTGCGGGACGACACCAGGATGTGTTTTGCCGACAGGTAGTTCTCCATGGTCAGTGGTTCCGTGGCCAGGGGGTGGTCCTTCCTGGCCAGCACCACCAGGCGGTCCTTGCGCAGGCGTTCATGGGCGGTCTGGTCACTCACCGGTAGCAGTACATCCACCGCGAAATCCACCTTGCCGGCGGCCAGCAGGCTTTCCATGTCCCGCCGGGCGATGCGCTGGCTGTTGATCTCGATCTCCGGGTAGTCGTCCAGCTTGCGCACCAACTGGGGCAGGAAGGTGGACTCAAGCACATC
This sequence comes from Marinobacter sp. OP 3.4, assembly GCF_036224885.1. Classification (NCBI taxonomy): domain Bacteria; kingdom Pseudomonadati; phylum Pseudomonadota; class Gammaproteobacteria; order Pseudomonadales; family Marinobacteraceae; genus Marinobacter; species Marinobacter sp. OP 3.4. Next base: position 15,363 of record NZ_JAVVLT010000116.1, on the reverse strand, counting down.
CCGCAGGGCCAGGGCAAAGGTCTTGCGGTGGCTGGCCGGGTCGAAGGCGTGGAACTGGTTGACCGCGCTGTGTATCTGGTTGAGCCCGGGGCGCATGGATTCCACGAACCGGCGGGCCAGGGGCGTTGGCACCATCCGATTGCCCTGGCGGGAGAACAGCGGGTCGCCGAAATGCTCCCGCAGGCGCGCCAGGGAGTGGCTGACTGCCGGCTGGGTCAGGTGGAGCGCCCGCGCGGCCCGGGTCAGGCTACCTTCCCGATAGATGGTATCGAACACGTGAAGAAGGTTAAGATCTAGCCGGTTTGAGGCCATGGACTGCTCCCGGGATTGTTGCGGCAATAAGTTCGGATTATGGTTGGGGATAAGAATAATTCAGTCGTGTAATAGTATACAGGCCTATAGACTGCCCCGTTGCGAAAAAAATGGGTGTATCGGAGGACCGAGTAGTGGCAACCCTTTACCTGATCCGTCATGGCCAGGCCAGCTTCGGCGATGACAACTATGACCAGCTTTCCCCCACGGGCTGGGAGCAGGCCCGCGTACTGGGGCGGTGGCTGGCCGGAAAGGTGCACCCGGATGTGGTGATTGGCGGTGACATGCAGCGACACCGGGAGACCGTGGAGGCCATTGCCAGCGGCTACCGGAGCTCCTTTCCGGACATGCAGGTTGCCACCGGATTCAACGAGTTCGACCATACCGCCGTGGTGCACCGTTTCAAGCCGGAGTGGGCGGACCGCGAACGGATGCAGGCGGACCTGAAGGCGGCGAACAAGCCCGCGAAGTTTTTCCAGCAGACGTTCGTTCAGGCGGTGGACCGTTGGACCAGTGGCGACTACGACAGCGAATATCCGGAAACCTGGCCCCAGTTCAAGGCGCGGGTGCAACAGGCCCTGGACGACCTGGTGGACTGGGCCAACGGCGGCGATGTGTTTGTGTCCACCTCCGGTGGCCCCATCGCGGTGATCGTGCAGAGCCTGCTGGGGATCAGCGACCGCAAGGCCCTGGGCCTCAACGAAGTGATTGCCAACACCAGTGTTACCCGGGTGCTGTATTCCGGGCGTCGTCGCAGTCTGGCGGTCTTCAACAATTACAGCCACCTGGAGGCGGAAGGGCCGGAGATGGTCACTTTCCGCTGAGGCCGGATTCAACAACGGATAAAGGAGAGCAACATGAGCAAGAAGAACCTGTTTGACCTGCAGGGCAAGGTGGCCCTGGTCACCGGTGCCAGCCGGGGTATCGGCGAGAGTGTGGCGCGCCTGCTGGCGGACAACGGCGCCCACGTGATTGTCAGCAGCCGCAAGATCGACGGTTGCGAGGCGGTCGCCAGCAGCATCCGTGAGAACGGCGGCAGCGCCGAGGCCGTGGCGTGCCACATCGGCGAGATGGTCCAGATCGAGACCATCTGGCAGCACATCCGCGACAACCACGGCAAGCTGGATATCCTGGTGAACAACGCCGCCACCAACCCCTACTTCGGCAAGATCGAGGACACCGACATCGGTGCCTTCCAGAAGACCGTGGACGTGAACATCCGGGGCTACTTCTTCATGTGTGCCGAGGCGGCCAAACTGATGAAGGAAAACAGCACCAAGGGGGCCATCGTCAACGTGGCCTCGGTCAACGGCGTGACTCCGGGCATGATGCAGGGCATCTATTCCATCACCAAATCCGCGGTCATCGCCATGACCCGTTCCTACGCCCGCGAGCTGGGCCCGGACAATATCCGTGTCAACGCGCTGCTGCCGGGCCTGACCGACACCAAGTTCGCCAGCGCCCTGACCAGCAATGACAGCATCCGTGACCGGGCCCTGGAGCATATTCCCATGCACCGTATGGCGGACCCGGACGAGATGGCGGGCACCGTGCTGTACCTGGTGTCCGATGCTTCCAGCTACACCACCGGCACCTGTGTCAACGTGGATGGCGGTTACCTGACGGTCTGATCAGCCGGGCCCGCCGTCACAAAAAAGCCCCGGCAGTACCGGGGCTTTTTTGTGCGTCAGTGAAAATCGCGTTACTGGGTGCCGGCGTGGGACAGGGCGGTGCCGGTGGGCGGGTTGGCGTGCAGGGTATACAGCACCTTGTCGAGGATGGACTGCCCCTTCCAGGCGGGCGAATGGTTGATGATGCCAACCACCGCCCAGGTGGTGTTGTTGTCATCCCGCGTGAAACCGGCCACGGAGCGCACATCCTGCAGGGAGCCGGTCTTGATACGGCCCATGCCCTCCATGTCCAGGTCCCGCAGGCGTCGGGCCATGGTGCCGTCCATGGCCGTCAGCGGCATGGAGGTCATCAGGTCGGCACTGTAGGGGCTGGACCAGGCATTGGTGAGAATGGCGGACAGTTGCCGGGCGGTCATACGGGCGTGGCGGGACAGGCCACTACCATTGTCGATGACCATGCCCTGGGTATCGATGCCCTTGCCTTCCAGCCAGTCGTAAATGGCGCGGATACCGGACACGCGGTCGTCGTTGTCCGCCGGGTGGCGGTTTTCGGCGCCGATGGTGATCAGCAACTGACGGGCCATGACGTTGCTGCTCCACTTGTTGATGTCACGGATCATGGTGACCAGGTCCGGAGACGTGGTGCTGGACACCAGCCGGCTGTCGGACGGGGTCACGCCCTGGCGCCAGCCACCGCTGATGGTGCCGCCCAGTTCCTGCCACATGGAGATAATGAGCTCGCCGCTGTACTGGTCCTGGGGCAATAGCGACAGGTAGGAGGTGGTACGGCAGCCTTCCGGCAGCTCCCCTTCCACGGTCACGGTGACATTGCCCCGGTTGTCGAAGACCGGTTCCCAGGTAAACCGGCGGCGGCTCGGGCAGGGGCCTTCCTCGGTGGCGGTTATGCGGTTATCGATGGTGATGGCGTTCAGGGCCGGCGTCGCCCAGGCCTGGGTGCCCCGCTCATCGGCGCGAACCTGGAAGTGCACCAGGTTCATGTTGAGCAGCACCGGAGACGGTTCCACCAGGAAGGGCCGGTGGGGGTTGTTGCCGTTGTCATGGAACTTGGGCAGACCGTCCGGCAGCATGAACACCCGGCCATCCAGCACCACATCGCCTTCGATATGGCGCACGCCCATGGCGCGTATCTCCCGCAGGACCACCCAGAGGCGCTCAATGGTCAGCTTGGGGTCGCCATCGAAGTAGACATAGAGGTCGCCCTTGAGGGTGTCACCCTCGAAGTCGCCATCGGTGTAGAAGCGGGTGGTCCAGCGATAGTTGGGCCCCAGGATTTCCAGGGCGGCATAGGTGGTGAGCAACTTCATGATGGAGCCGGGGCTCATGATGGTATCGGCATTGATAAACTGCTCGATACCCGGGCCATCAAGGGGCACGGCGGCGACACTCAGGCCGTTGACGTCGTCCAGGGATTTCTGTGCCAGCCCCCGCACCTCGTTACTCCAGAGGCGGGGCTCTGTGGCGGTTCCTTCGGCTGCGGCGGTGACCGGCAGGGAAAGCAGTACTGTCGCCATCAGGCCTGTGCCAAGGGAGCGATAAAGGCCGGTCAGGTCGGCTGCGATGGATCGAAGTTGCCACATTCCACAAGGTTCCGTTCTGTTGGTTCTTGGTGCTTCGCCAGCGTTTGTTGTCAGACGCCCCGGGATGATGCCGGTCTGCAGGCCCACATTGTGCGCCGACTCCTGAAACCACAACTGGATTAACGATAGCTCATTTTCTGTTCCGCTACTATGTTCTGAGGCTATACATAACGTTAAAAAATGACAGCAGGGTGCCGGAATTACAGCAATTTTGTGACGAGAAGTTACAGAATGTGCTGCCCGCGTTAGCACGGGTTGCTAGAATGCCGGCGAACATTTGCTGATGTATCCGACAAATCAAGGGGTTGGGGAAATGCTGACAGGACACTGCCTGTGTGGTGAGGTGAGATTCGACTATGACGGCCCCCTGGGGCCCGTGGCCCTGTGCCACTGCAGCCAGTGCCGCCGTGCCCACGGCAGTGCCTTTTCCGCCAGTGCCCCGGTGCAGAAGGTGCACTTCCGGTTCACCGGCGGTGAGGACCGGATCACCGAGTACGAGTCCCGGCCCGGCAAGTACCGGGCCTTTTGCCGTACCTGCGGCAGCCAGCTCTACAGCCGGGTGGACGCCATCCCCGGCATCCTGAGGTTGCGGGTGGGGGTGATCAACGAGCCCCTGGGCAAGGGCCCCGCCGCCCACGTCTTCACCGGTTCCAAATCCGACTGGTTCACCATCACCGATGACGTGCCCCAGTACGAGAAGACGGAGCGGGCCAACGACCCCCACTGATCATTCGGTCGGCAGGATGCGCAAAACCTGGCCGTCGGATTCATCGGTCAGCAGCCAAAGGTGTCCGTCAGGCTCCATGGTGACGGAGCGGATCCGCTTGCCGAAGTCCGTGAGCAGGTCCTCCTCCCCGGTCATTTCCCGGCCATCCAGTTCCAGCCGTACCAGTTTCTGCATCTTCAGGGCCCCCACGAACAGGTCACCCTGCCACTGGGGAAAATCATCACCGGTATAGAAGGCCATGCCGGACGGAGCGATGGATGGGTCCCAGTAGTGCAGGGGCTGGGCCATGCCTTCCTTGTGGGTCTGGTCGGTGATGGGGGTACCGCTGTAGTTGATGCCGTAGGTGATCACCGGCCAGCCATAGTTGGTGCCCGCCTCGATCACGTTCACCTCGTCGCCGCCCCGGGGGCCGTGTTCATGGCTCCAGATCTCACCGGTATCCGGGTGCAGGGTCATGCCCTGGATATTGCGGTTACCGATGGTGAACAGCGTATTGGCGCCATCCTGACCGTGGAAGGGGTTACTGTCCGGGGCCTCGCCGTCGATGGTGATCCGGTGGACCCCGCCGGCATCGTCATTGATGTCCTGGGCCCGATTCATTTCCCCGCGGTCCCCCACGGCCACGTACAGGTAGCCATCTTCCGGGATCACCATGCGCCCGGCGAAGTGCCGGCTGGTGCCGGAGCGGGGCAGGGCCTCGAAGATGACACGCACATCCCGCAGGGCCTGGTCACGGTATTCCGCCCGGGCAACCCGGGTGGTCAGGCCGTCACTGTTGCGGTGGGCATAACTCAGGAACAACAACCGGTTGTCCTCGAAATCCGGGTGCAACAGCAGGTCCAGCAGGCCGCCCTGTCCGGTGGCGGCCACCTCGGGGACGCCGGACACCGGCGCCTCCAGCAATTGCCCGTCGCGGATCACCCGCAGGCGACCGGCCCGTTCCGTCACCAGTTTGTCGCCATTAGGCAGAAAGACAATGGACCAGGGATGTTCCAGCCCGGAAACAACGGTCTCCAGTCTGAAATCCGCCTGGCTTGAGGTATAACGGTCCGCAGCCATGGTGGCCAGGGGCGTGGCAGCCAGGGTCAGGGCGGCGGTCAGTGTCAGCAGTCGTTGCATGGTCGTCTCCGCAGGTTTGGTACCGCTGTGTGAAGGGAGCGCCTCAATGGTCTGATCTTATCAACCGCGCCGGGTCCGGCGAGGTGGGTAAGATTACTGTTTCTTCATCGGACGGATGCCCGTCCGGGAACCATCGGATTTACGAACGGGCCGATGACTGGATCATTCTTGCAAATAAGAATCAATATCATTAAGGTGCAAGGGTAGGTTGTAATCATGCAATCCATTCCGTGATTGCCTTGGCGATAGGGAGACAACCGTGTTCGAGCATGAACTGAAAGAGGGACTCAAGATTGCCGCTGCCGCTGGCCTGTTCATCCTGACCGTGGCGACCATCGTCGCACTGGTGGGAACAGGAGTCTGACACCATCCGCGACAGTGAAACCCGTGGGTTAACGGCCACGTAATCGACCGGGTCCTTGAAGACCCGTGCGGCGGGCCTCAGGAATATCCTGTGCCATACTAGTGTCCCGTCTGGCTAATTCCTTAACCTACTGAGCTTCTGAGAAACCGAAGAGCTAGGCGTGCTGGTGAAGGTTTGGTGGTTCCAAATCGAGACAGCGCAACGACGCTATTCGGTTTCTCAGAAGCTCCCGAAGGGCTTGCCTCTGAGGACTCTGAGCCTGCGTTGCCAGTCTTTGATGTGGAACCACCACACCTGCAGACTGGCGCCTTGGTAAGAGGTCCTCAGAGGCAAGCAGTAGATTAAGGAATTAGCCAGACGGGACACTAGGGTTGTCACCCCGGTGACACGCTTTTACGAGGAAACCGACAGGAGACTTTTCCCATGTCAGATCATCACGTGTACAAGAAGACCGAGGTGGTAGGCTCCTCAAGGACCAGCATTGAAGAAGCCATCGACAATGCCCTGGCGGAATGCGCCCGGAGCATTCGCAACATGGAGTGGTTCGAAGTCACCGAAACCCGTGGCCATATCGAGAATGGCAAGGTGGGCCATTACCAGGTCAGTCTCGTGGTGGGTTTCCGTATCGAGAACAGTTAGCCTCCCTGTTATCCCGGTCAGCGGCGGTGGTTCTTCTGCAACCACCGGTCCAGCTGGTCGGCGAATTCCTTACGGTCCTGTTGGCTGAAGGCCGACGGGCCGCCGGTTACCTGACCGGCGTTCCGCATTTCTTCCATGAAATTCCGCATGGCCAGGCGCTGGCGGATATTGTCGCGGGTGAAGGCCTGCCCCCGGGGGTTGAACACATCCGCCCCCTGCTCAATGGCTTCCGCCGCCAGGGGGATGTCCTGGGTGATCACCAGGTCGCCGGTGCTGAGCTGCTCCATGATTTCGTTGTCTGCCACATCAAAACCGTGGGCCACTTGCCGTGCCTTGATCCAGGGGCTGGGGGGCAGTTTGATGACGTGGTTGGCGATAAACGTGGTGTCGATCTGCCAGCGGTTGGCCGCACGGCAGAGAATCTCACGGATGGGCACGGGGCAGGCGTCGGCATCGACCCAGATTGGCATGGTAATGGCCTCCGGAACAGGAATGGCGGGAGTGTAACCGGCTGCGGTCACTATTGGTAGCCGGGCATCCACTGCACATCCAGTGGAGTATATTGGTTCATGGCGGTTTTCATCGGGAGGTATGGACACATGGTGGCAAGACGTTCGATAGCCGGTGTCGTGGCGGTCCTGCTGGCGCTGTGCATGGCACCGGCCATGGCGGATGACACGGAAGCCTGGCAGGCCCTGAAGGACGGGCGGGCCGTGCTGATGCTGAGGCATGCCCTGGCCCCGGGTACCGGAGACCCGACCGGCTTCGACCTGGAGGACTGCTCCACCCAGCGTAACCTGAACGAGCGGGGCCGCGAGCAGGCCCGGGCCTGGAAGGAACTGCTGGCAAGTCACGGCATTGACCGGGCCAGGGTGTACACCAGCCAGTGGTGCCGGTGCCGGGATACCGCCGAGGAAATGGACGTGGGCCCGGTGACCGAATGGCCACCCCTGAACTCCTTCTTCGGTGGCCAGGGTGATGGTGACCAGCAGACCCGCCAGACCATCGCGGCGGTGAATGCGCTGGAGGACGGGCCGCCGGTGATCCTGGTGTCCCACCAGGTGAACGTGACCCGACTGACCGGAATCTATCCGTCCTCCAACGAGGGCGTCATCCTGTCGCGACCGCTGTCCCAATCACCCACGGTGTTTGCGCGGGTGTCCCCCTGATCCGCCCGACAGGAAACGTTGGCCCTGAAACACGAAAGCCCGGCATCTGCCGGGCTTTCAACGATCGGAAGGTCGCTTCCGGAGTTACAGCGTCTGCAGGAACCCGTTAATGGTCTCGCGCTGGTTCTTGGCGTCTTCCTTGGTCTGGAACACCACCTTCTGGCCGTCGCGCCCCAGGTTCAGGCTGTCGGCGAAGCCGCAGTCCACCTCGGAGATTTCCCGGACCCGTTCCTTGAAGCCGTCGTCACTGAGGCAGAGGTATTCCATTTCCGCCGCCACCTGGCCGCAGTAGCCGGAGATGCTCAGGCTGTTGAGCTGTTCATTGGTGAGTGCTTCCCAGTCAACCCGGGTGGTCACCGGACTGCCGCACACCTTGCTGGCGGACTCGTCGATGGCCTGCAGGGCACTCTGCTGGCGTTGCAGGGCCTTGCCCCGGTCAAAGCGGGCCAGTTCGGCCTGGACGCCTTCGTTCTTCTGCTGTTCGTACTGGGCCATCAACTCATCGAGGTTGATCTGTGCGCTGCGTTCCTCGTCGGCCTTGACCGCGTAGGGTTCCTGCTGACCGGGCACGTAGGCGGTGTAATCCGTGGGTGCCCAGTAGGAGCTGGCGTACACCACCAGCGAGCGCATCTTGCCGTCAACCTCGGCCCGGTAGGCGCGGCTGCTATCTTCGCGCTCCTCGATCTCGGCCAGCATGACGACACCATCCAGGGGGTGGTTAACACCACTGAGTTTCACCAGTGCCTGGCTGTCGTCGGCGGTATGGACCACAGCCGCCTCCAGGTCGCTGTCGCTGACCAGGGCCAACGGGCTATCCCCCAGCTCCAGGGCGTGGGCCGACAGTGACAAAAGCGCAAGGGCTACGGAAGCAACAAAAGTGGAAAAGGTCCGGGTCATGGAGTGAGTCCTTGTGTCCTGTTGAGCGGGGAACACCAGCTCGTCCGTCAGCGACTTGCAAACAGACGTCTAGCTTCCTACCGCTGCCGATTTTGATGTCATTCCCTGTCATACACAAGACGATAGTACAGAACGTCTCACTTTCTATTTCGTAGCGAGAACTGTTTCTCGTTTTCGTTGATCAAACTTTCATCATCGACTAAAACCTAAAGGAGTACAGCCAATTCTGTACCCCACGTAAGCCGGTGTGATCCACCGGTCAGTGAACCAACAGCCAGCGTGACCCGATGGCCACAAGCCGGAACGGTGACGGTGTGAGGAGACGGGGATGAAACAGCATCACGACTTCACGGTGGTGAGTGCCCGCTATCTGGATGAAGCCGGCCAGCCACTGGACAACCTGCCTGAACTGGCATCGGATACCCCGCGATTGCGGGATGCCTACCGCAACATGGTGCTCACCCGCACCCTGGACCAGAAAATCATCGCCCTGCAGCGTACCGGCAAGTGCGGCACCTATCCCTCGGTGCTCGGCCACGAAGTGATCGGTACCGCCATCGGGCAATGCATGGACCACCACGACGTATTTGTACCCTATTACCGGGATCAGGCCACGCAACTCATACGCGGCGTTCCCATCGTCAACATGCTGCTCTACTGGGGCGGTGACGAGCGCGGCAGCACCGGCTGGGAGCGCTGCCCCCAGGACCTGCCCATAGCCGTTCCCATTGCCACCCAGTGCTGCCATGCCGTGGGCATCGCCGCCGCCATGCGTATCCGCGACGAGAAGCGGGCGGTGCTGGTCACCCTGGGGGACGGTGCCACCTCCAAGGGGGATTTCCTGGAAAGCATCAACCTGGCGGGCGCCTGGCACCTGCCGGTGGTGTTCGTGGTGGCCAACAACCAGTGGGCCATTTCCACCCCCCGGGGCCTGCAGACCGGCAGCGAGACCATCGCCCAGAAAGCCATCAGCGGCGGGCTGCCGGGCCAGATCGTGGACGGCAACGACTACTTCGCCGTCAGCGAGGCGGTGGACCACGCCCTGGAACGGGCCCATGGCGGCAAGGGCGCGTCCGTGATCGAGGCGGTCACCTACCGCCTGGGGGACCACACCACCGCCGACGACGCCACCCGCTACCGCAGCGCGGAGGAACTCAAGACCGCCTGGGAGCGGGATGGCATCAAACGCTTCCAGAGCTACCTGCACAATGCCGGACTGTGGGACGCCGACCAGGAAAAGGAACTGCAGGCCCACTGCAAGGACATGGTGGAAAAGGCCGTGCAGCGGTACCTGGACAAGGCGCCGGAACCACCCACCGCCATGGTGGACTACCTGTTCGACACCCTGCCGACCGCCTTGCAGGGGCAGCGTGAAAAACTCGCCCGCATCGGGCAGGGAGGTAACCCATGAACGCGTCTGTGGAGAAAGCCATCAACCACCAGCAGGGGGACGAAGTGAGCCGCGACGTCACCCTGGTGGAGGCCGTCAACATGGCCCTGGCCCGGGAAATGGAGAACGACGACAACGTGGTGGTGCTGGGGGAGGACATTGCCACCAACGGCGGCGTATTCCGGGCCACCGTGGGCCTGAAGGAGCGCTTTGGCTACAAGCGGGTGATGGACACGCCCCTGGCGGAGACCCTCATCGCCGGCACCGCCGTGGGCCTGGCCACCCAGGGCCTGAAACCGGTGGCGGAGTTCCAGTTCATGGGCTTTATCTACGCCGGCCTGGAGCAGATCATCAGCCACGCCGCCCGCATGCGTAACCGCACCCGGGGCCGGCTGCATTGCCCCATTGTCTATCGCGCGCCCTTTGGCGGTGGCATCCATGCCCCGGAACACCACAGCGAGAGCACCGAGGCCCTGTTCGCCCACATCCCCGGCCTGCGGGTGGTGATCCCCAGTTCGCCCCAACGGGCCTACGGCCTGCTGCTGGCGGCCATCCGCAACCCGGACCCGGTAATCTTCCTGGAGCCCAAGCGCATCTACCGGGCCGTCACCCAGACCGTGAAGGACAACGGCGACGCGCTGCCCCTGGACACCTGCTTCACCCTGCGGGAAGGGGACGACGTCACCCTGATCAGTTGGGGGGCCTCCATCATGGAGACCCTGCAGGCCGCCGACCGGCTGGCGGAGCAGGGCGTATCCGCGGAGGTGATCGACGTGGCCACCATCAGCCCCCTGGACCGGGAAACCCTGCTGTGCTCCGTGGCCAAGACCGGTCGCGCGGTGATCGTCCATGAGGCCTGCCGCAACGGCGGCTTTGGCGCGGAAGTGGCGGCCAGCATCGCCGAGGGCGCCTTCCTGGACCTGCAGGCGCCGGTGGTTCGCGTGACCGGCTACGACACTGTCATGCCGTACTACCGCAATGAGGCCCATTACCTGCCGAAGACGGAAGACATCGTCCAGGCGGTGGAGGAGGTGATCGCACTATGAAGACCTTCAAACTGCCCGACCTGGGCGAAGGCCTGCCGGAAGCGGAAATCGTGGAGTGGCACGTCAAGGTGGGCGACACCGTGGAAGTGGACCAGACCCTGGTCAGCGTGGAAACCGCCAAGGCCATTGTGGAAGTACCCTCGCCGGAGGCCGGCGTGATTGCCAAGCTGTTCGGCGAGGCCGGCGACATCATCCACACCGGCGAACCCCTGCTGGCCTTCGAAGGGGAAGGCGACGACAGCGGCACCGTGGTGGGGGAACTCAAGGGCTCCGACAAGGGTGAGGAAGGCAGCCGGGAGGACCAGTTCATCATCGGCGCCGCCCCCTCCAGCAAACGGGCCAGGGCCAACCGCGCCACCCCCGGCGTGCGGGCCCTGGCCGAGCGCCTGGGCGTCAGCCTGGAAGCCATCAAGGGCAGCGGCCCCGGCGGGCTGATCACCAACGACGACGTGCACCGCCAGGCCAGCCACCAGAAACAGCTCGGCGAGGCCGAAGGCCTGCGCGGCCCCCGGCGCACCATGGCCAAGAACATGGCCCTGTCCCACGCCCAGGTGGTGCCGGTGTCCATCTTCGAGGACGCCGACATCCACGATTGGCCCAAAGGCACGGATATCACCATGCGCCTGGTACAGGCGATCGCCCACGCCTGCGAGGCCAGCCCGGCCCTGAACTGCTGGTTCGACGGCGACAACCTCAGCCGCCGCCTGCTGGACGAAGTGCACATCGGCATTGCCGTCGACACCCCGGACGGCCTGTTCGTCCCCGTGCTGCGGGACGTCAACCACCGCACCATGGACGACCTGAGAAAAGGCCTGGAAAACCTCCGCGAAGCCGTCGCCACCCGCAAGATCCCGCCCCAGGAAATGCAGGGCGCCACCATCACCCTGTCCAACTTCGGCACCATGACCGGCCAGTACGCCAACCCCATCGTCAGCCCGCCCCAGGTGGCGATTGTCGGCGCCGGCAAGATTCGGGAGAAGGTGGTGCCCCATGAAGGCAAGCCCGCCGTGCGGCGAATCATGCCCCTGTCAGTGACCTTTGATCACCGGTCGGCGACCGGGGGGGAGGCTGCGCGGTTTATGGCGGGGTTGGTGGATAGCCTGGAAGCGACCTGAGGCATGCATGCGGGCGAGCCATCAGGGAGTGGGGAAAGGCTCGTCGCCGGACAACTGGCTGGTTGCAGTAGCTAACCGGTCCTGGCAGCGTTCCCGCGAAAAGTGGCGAAGCTGCCAGGACTCGCGGGTATCGCTGTCGGAGAGCTCAAGTTCCTGATAGCGTTCCTGCGCAGAAACCAGTGCCGAATCGAATTCGGTCTGTTCCCAACCCGCCTCACTCGCCGCATCGCTCAGGGTGAATGCCGTCTCGCGGTATGTCTCAGCAGCGGTTGGGTCTGACTGGTACTCCGACGCCGTGTTGGCACACATCAGGAGGTCCAGATAGGTGCTTACCACTGTCGTCAGACGTTTTCCTGGGGCGGCATGATTGTCTGCGCCGGCTGAAGCGGCAAACCCTACACCGACCGCAAACAGAACCGCGAGCTTCACCCCTGTGCCGGGCCTCATTCCTTACCTCCGTTATCCAGCGCCGATGGTCTGAGGTCGCCTTCTGCTTTCACTGCCGCTGAATAACCAGCGTGCAGCGGCAGAAAGATAATCGGCCAGATAACGACGCTAAGCCAGAGGGTGGGGGTGGCCCCGAACAAATGAGCCACCACGCTGGCGGCAATCGCCAATAGAAATGCGCTGCACCCCGTACAGCAGAACCAATTGACCCAGGTAGCAGACAGCGACTTTCGCTTTATGCTGGTCAGCAGCGCGTAGTAGAGGAATGAGCCGGCAAGGCCGGAGCCCAGGAGGACAATCAGCATCTCAGAGGTCCTGATAGGCCAGAAGACCTCGCGCAGCAAGCTCCCGCCTCGCCACTTCCGATTCCTTCCTGGCCATGATGTTCAGTCCGGAAATAACGATGATTGTCGGAATACTGGCGATACCAACCGCTGAAAGTAGCCGGCCTCCGATGCCGAGTCGCTTACTGATCTCCTGCACCAGTCCACTTTTCTTCGTGAGGGCATCGATCTGTTCCTGGGCCTGCTCTTTCAATGCCGCTCTTGGCCCTTTCAGTGACATAACCACAAGCGCCGTTGCCAGGGAGCCCACACTGAAATCGGGCAAACTACCTACACTAAGAGGGTCCGTGGCAGAGCTTGTGGCCTGGGAAAAGTTGAAAAACTCCATCAGCTCTTCATCCGACAGGGACCACATATACCAGTAGGGTTGGACGATCTGACTGGTGACCAGGCCCATCAGCTTGTCCGTCAACTTACCACGGGGAACATCGTTCCTGATCGCCGACAGGATCTCCCGACGCTGTGGGTTTTCGATATGACGATAAACGGATATGCCATTCAGGATCGGAGAAAACAGCTCCGGTGATGCCATGATCTGGCTCTGGTAACCGTTTAGCCCCATCAGGTCGGCGAGGGCAGCCAGAGGGGCTGAGTTGAAATCAGAGGTGACGTAGCGATCAGTAGCCACTGCGGTCATAAGTACGCTCCTTGTTTGAGTGCTTGATAACAATCCACTGTTATTCTGCGATTCTGGAATAGTTCCAGAACCCTGACGACCGTGTCAAGAAGACGCTGGACTGACTTCGGAGAGATTTTCTATTTGAGGCAGAGATAAGATTGGTGTAGGTTGAATTTATTAAAGAACGTTTAATTATTGGACGATGAAAGATAGATGCCAGATGATTGCAGAGATTTTTTTGGGAGGTGCTGTAAGTCTTTGTTATGTAGTGCTATTATTGCGATAGGAAGCGAGTCAGTTAGTAGTAATGAAGTTTTCTATCTAATTGCTTTTATGTTTGTCGAGGAAACTTGTGATTGAACTGAAGTATGTAATGCCGTTTTTAACGCTCCTTTTAGGTGGACTGATTGGTAATTGGTTGGCTATCGGTCGTGACAAGCGAAAAGAATACAATGCGGTGGTTCTTCCTTTAAAGCAGAAGGTTCTTACGTACATCGACCAACTAAAGGAATCTAAGCATCTTGATTTTAGAGAAAGTGAAATCAAGGCTCTACGAGGTATAGTGTCAGAGCGAAAGTATGAAAATATTCGGTATCTATATAATGAGTATGTCGGTTTAGTAAGAGCTGACCAGAAAGTAACCGAGGGTGGGTATATCGTGTACTCTAACAAAGGTAATAAAGAAATATCTGATAAACTAAAAGAAATCAATCTTGTGCTTTCTTTGAAGTAAACATAACAAGGTGCTGTTATCGCCTCTATCGCGACTGGGAGAGCCTACACTGCGTTCCGGCTGCCCCAAAGCTTGGCGTTAAATTCAAAATGTATGGAGTGAAAATGTGGGTGGGTTGCCAACTCCAAAACCCTCCATTCTTGATAGCTGCAGCGTTGTAGGTATCGAAGATGGAAGGAAAGTCTACAAGGATGATGCAGAGAAAATTTACTATACCTGGGATGCACTTCATGGTGAGTTAGAAGTGTTTAACAAAAAAGGTCGTCACTTAGGCGCAGCGTGTCCTCAGACCGGTGTTATTTTGAAGCCCGCTGTAAAAGGCCGCAGGATTAGTAAGCAAAACTAGGAGATGAAGATGAGTTTTGTCGATTTGTGTCTCGATGGTGACGTCCTAGAAGATGAGATTGATGATTTTGTAGAGCGTTGGCATGAAGATGAAGAAACTCCTTTGGAGTTACATGAATACCTGGGAATGACATGGGAAGAGTATTCTGCGTGGGCAACTAAGCCATCGATACTTCCTTTTATCCTTTCAGCAAGAAAGAGGGGGACAACTTTTGATCAAGAGATGAATCAGGAAAGGTTGGCTTTAGCTGCACGTGCTGAAACGGCTGAAGAAGCAAGAAAAATGGAATCTTGGCTGAAACTCATCGGGAAGCTCAAGTGAATCCAGTAGAAAAAATGGCCGCACGCGTACTGTCAAGACACGGTCTACGACCGCCATATGAATTGGAGAGCTTGGTAAGTGAATATGGCCAAATTGAATACCACTCTTTTCCTATTAGTGCAGATGGGATAACTGTAGGGATTGGTGGAGAAACCAAGCCTAGTATTTTAATTAATACACAACTGCCTGTTACCCGGCAGAAATTTACACTTGCACATGAGCTCGGGCATATCATTATTCCGTGGCATACCGGAACCATCGTGTCTCATATCGATAGCATTTTGGCTGATCTTGAATATAGAGAAATGGAGTCGGAAGCAAATCAGTTTGCCTCTGAACTTTTGATTCCTCAGTCATGGATTTTGGAGATAAAAGAGGATTTCAATTCCGTTGAAGGTTTCATCAATAGAGTGCTAGTAGATACAGGTGCTTCTCGAGACGCAGTTTTAATAAAAGTTTTCAACGTATTAGATATTCCTATTGTTTGTGCCCCCTATGTGTCAGCGTAGTTGTCGCCTGATGATTTCAGAGGACAACCATGCCCCA
>NZ_JAVVLT010000115.1:0-30809 GCF_036224885.1 Marinobacter sp. OP 3.4 | reverse complement strand
AGGCAGGGTGGAGCAGTCCATGGCTCTTGTCGACGGACCACCTCATCCGTGAGGTGGTCCGTTGTCAGCCAGGCCGCGCCCATTATGCCGCCTTCGAGGTCATATCGCCGATTCCAGAGTGTCCGGTCCTCACAACTGTAATGCCTGCCAACATCCACTTAAAAACGACAGTCCCTTTGGCGGGCGCTCTACCATGCGCCTGAAACCGACTGACAAAGAAAGACTTACCTTCCCCGCCCTGACTGGTATCCCCACCACTTTCGCTGAATAACACGGCAATAGCGTCGTAGTGGCCTTCGGAACCTCATTAGATGTCAGAAATTAAGCCTGGCTCAAAATGAATCGAACGACGCCGAAAATCCAGGAAAACCCATAAAATCGTAAAATTTTACCGTGACACATGTCACAAAACAGTCGAGAACTTTTACAACCAACAGGGGTTCTCCCGGCCACCACTGGCCTCAGGCATCGCCCCTTGCTGTCGGGTCATGCCAGTCCATTGATATTGCAACGGGATGGCTATTTTTTGACCAACTGGCACGCCGGATGCTCGATTCCTGTCCCGGAAGCAAAGGCTTCCGGTCAATCCTGGTAAGTGAATAGACCCAATGACAAGGACAAGATGGAGAGAGTCATGAACATCAAGGAAAACCGGATCCCCGATCCCCAGGACTACAGCAGGGCCAACCTCTGCCCCGGCCACGGCATGGGCGGACGTCACCCCACCCGGGAGGGGCTGGGCCGGCTGTCGGGACATGATGACCCGGGCATGTTCGGGCGCATGTTCCCCAACCTGACGCCCCTGGACGTTCCGGACCACAAGCTGACCGCCCTGGCCGAGGCCATGCTGGATCCGGAACCGGATGGCGAGGACCGCAGTAACCCCGCGATCCCCGGTGGCTACACCTACCTGGGCCAGTTCGTGGACCACGACATCACGCTGGATCTCAGTTCCCTATCGGACAAGAAGCGGGATCCCCTGGGCCTGGAGAACTTCCGCACCCCCTCCCTGGACCTGGACAGTGTCTACGGCCTGGGGCCGGACGGCTCGCCCCACCTGTATGCCCGCAACCCGGATAATCCAAGGGAAAGGGGACCCAAACTGGTGATCGGGGATAACATCAACGTGGGGTTCGGCGGCATTACCGGGGAGTTCCGCAACGACCTGCCCCGCAGCCCCGAGGGCATGGCCCTGATCGGCGATCCCCGCAATGACGAGAACCTGGTGGTCGCCCAGACCCACCTGGCCTTCCTCAAATTCCATAATGCAGTATGCGATCACCTGGCCGGTGAAGGCGTCCCCGCCGCCGAGATCTTCGACCAGGCCCGCCGGACCGTAACCCACCACTACCAGTGGCTGGTGCTGCATGACTGGATGGAGCGGCTATGCGGTGAAGGCTCAACCGACCGTATCCTAGACCAGGGCCGCAAGTACTACCGCTTCAAGCACACCCCCTACATGCCGGTGGAATTCTCGGTGGCGGCCTACCGGATCGGCCACAGCATGGTGCGTCAGCAGTACAGCCACAACCGCGTATTCCCGGATACCGGCTTCAGGCTGTTGTTCGAGTTTACCGGCCTGTCCGGTGGTATCACGGGGCGGCTGGCCCCCGAGAATCCCACGGATCCCGTTCCCGTCTCGAACCTGCCCAGCAACTGGATCATCGACTGGCGGCGCTTCTACGAACTGGATCGTCCCGACGGCGTCGCCTTCAATGCGTCGAAAAAGATCGACGCACTACTGGCGAAGGAACTGCATTCGTTACCGGCCGGCGGCGGCAACCTGGCGGAGCGCAACCTCAAGCGTGGCGCCAGCCTGGGTCTGCCCTCCGGTCAGGATGTAGCCCGGGAGATGGGTCTGACGCCCCTCACCGGGGAGCAGATCGCCAGCGGCCCCGATGGCCAGGTGGCCCGCGACCAGGGTCTGCACGAGGCCACGCCCCTGTGGTACTACATCCTCAAGGAAGCGGAAGTCACCCACAACGGCGAACGGCTGGGGCCGGTGGGCGCGACGATTATCTCCGAGGTGTTCGTGGGGCTGGTCCACGGCGACCACCAGTCCTACCTCTGGCAGGAAGGCAAGGATTGGAAACCCTTCCTGGCCTCAAAGGAGCCGGGGCGGTTCACCATGGCCGACCTGCTGACCTTCGTGAATGAACTCAACCCCATCGGGGATTGAGCCTGTCCCATGCGCGGCACCGCTACCGGTGTCGCGCGGCCCCACTCAGTAAAGGATCAGCCGCACCAGGATGGCCGCCACCATGGCCAGGGTCAGCCACTTGATCCAGCGGGCGCCCTGGGGCCCCATATTGACCTTCACCGCCATCATGGCCCCGGCCATGTTACCCGCCGCCAGTACCAGGCCCGTTATCCACAACACCTGCCCCTTGGCGGCGAAAATGGCCAGGGCCGGCAGGGTGTAGATCAGGATAATGAACACCTTGATGACGTTCACCTGGGGCAGGTCGATCTTGAGCATCCGGTAGAGCACCACGATAAACAGGGCGCCCACCCCCACCTGGATGAAGCCTCCGTAGAGCCCGATCAGGAACAGCGCGAGGTATTCCACGACACCGAGCCGGTCCGGGGTCAGTGGGCGGGTATCCAGCTTCGGCTGGGGCAGCAACATGAATACCGAGGCACCGATCATGGCAATGATCAGCACCGCCTCGAAAATGGCCGAAGGAATCCAGGTGGCGGTCCAGGCCCCCAGCAGGGAGCCGGCGACGGCGGGAATGGCCAGGCGGATGCTCACCGCCAGGTTACTGTGTCCGGCCCGGAAGAAACTGCCCACGGCGGTGATGCTCTGCAGCGTAATCGCGACCCGGTTGGTGCCGTTGGCCACCTGGGCCGGCAGGCCCAGGAACATCAACATCGGCAGGGTGAGCATGGAGCCGCCGGCAGACAGCACGTTGATAAAGCCGGCGACACCGCCAATCGCCACCAGGGCCAGCATTTCCCAGAGGGACAGGGTCATGACCACCCCCTCACGCCGTGGCAGCTACCCCCGGTCCGCTCTTGAAACGGGCGCTCCATACCAGCAGCGCAACGAAAATCGCCACGCCGGCGAGGTCGATCCAGATCATTCCGTGAGGCCATAGCATCAATGCTCCGACAGGGAACATCAGCGCCCGTAACCACCACTGCAGCGGATGTTCCAGATACCCTTCGAGGCCCGCAATAATGGCATAGATGCCAAACAGCGCAAACGTGAACACCATGAACATCTCCAGTGGTGTGCCGGAGATCAACGGCGAATAGGCAAACAGCAGCGGCACAATGTACAGGCCCTTGGCCACCTTCCAGGCAGTGAGGCCGGTACGCATGGCCGGAGTACCGGCAATGGCTGCGGCGGCGAAGGCGGTCAGGCACACTGGCGGGGTAACATTGGAGTCCTGGGACAGCCAGAAGATGATCATATGGGCCGCCACCAGCGCCATGGTCAGGGCATGGGGGGACAGCGCCTGTTCCAGCAACTGGCTGGTGAAGTTTTCCGGCACCTCCGCGAGCATGGCCACCGCCTGGGCCCGTTCCATGGGGTCGCTGAGCAGTTCCGTCGCCTCCGGCGAGGTCAGCATGAAGATCGCCCGGGCCTGCTCCGGCAGGTTACCACTGGCCATCAGGTCAATCAGCTGGCTCTGGGCGATCAGCTGATAGATAGCCGGTGCGGACAGGGTCGCCAGTACAATATACGCGGCGGTAACCGGCAGCCCCATGCCCAGGATCAGGGACGCCAGCGCCACCAGCACAATGGTCACCAGCAGGCTGCCCCCGGCCCATTCAGTGATCATCAGCGAAAAGGTATTACCGATACCGGTGGTGGAAATTACCATCACGATCAGACCGACGGTAATGAGCAGGATCGCCGTGGTCATGATATTGCGACTGCCCTGGGCCAGGGCTTCAAGGATGTCCCTCAATGTCATGGGCTTGCGGGCAAGCCAGGACGCCACCACCACGGATACGATAGCGATACCCGCCGCATAGGTAGGCGTAAAGCCGTAGATCAGCGATGCCACCAGCACCACCAGCGGCAGCAGGTAGTGCCAGCCACCCTTGAGCACCTGGCCGAAGGTCTCGGCCTCCTCGTCCTCGAGTTTGACGGCGTGGCTGCGCTTGGCCTCAATGCGCACGAACATGGCCACGGAGAGGAAATACAGCAGCGCCGGCAGGGCGGCAACCCCGATGATGGTGAGGTAGGACACCTGGGTGTAGGAGGCCATGATAAAGGCCCCGGCACCCATCACCGGCGGCATCAGCTGGCCCCCGGTGGAAGCAGCGGCCTCGACACCGCCGGCAAAGCGGGCCGGGAACCCGGCCTTGCGCATCAGGGGAATGGTAATGACCCCGGTGGACACGGTATTGGCCACACTGGAACCGGACACCGACCCCATCAGTCCGGAGGAGAACACCGCCACGAATCCGGGCCCGCCCACGAAGCGGCCAGCAGCACAGCGGGCCAGGTCGATAATGAAATCCCCGGCACCGGACTTCACCAGGAAGGCGCCGAACAGGATAAACATGAACACGTAGGTCCAGGAGATGCGGGCAATGGAGCCCAGCATGCCCTGCCCCCCGATGTAGGAACGGTAGAGCACCGTCTCCCAGGTCAGCCCCGGGAAATTGAAGATGCCTTCCACATACTGCCCCCACCAGGCCACGTAGGTGAGGGCAACAATACACAGGCAGGGAATGAACCAGCCGGTGGTGCGGCGGGCAAACTCCAGCACCAGGCCGACGGCAATGATGGACACCACCCAGTCCGCGGTAGAGAACACCACGCCCCGGTCATAGAGGGCGTCCTCGAACCCCATGAGGTACAGGGCACAGCCCAGGGCAGCCAGGCCCAGCACCAGGTCGACCCAGAATACGGCCCGTTGGACACCGGCCCGCTCACTGCGGACCAGCGGCATGGCCAGGGCACACAGCAACCCGAACAGGCCGAAGTGCAGGGCAGAGGTCCACAGCTCCGACAGGGTGGAAAAGGTGTTGAACCACAGGTGGACCAGGGCGATACCGATGGCCAGCACGAAGATCACCCGGCCAATGACCGGGTGTTCCAGGCGTTCCGGAGCCTCCTTCGGGCTTTCCTCGCGGATCTTTTCCAGCCGGGCATCGACCCCGGTGTCGTCACTACGCGGTTCTGTCACTCGCGGCTTCCTGTCCTGCCCGCTGATTTATTGCGCTTTCAGGCGATCCGGAATCTCGATGCCCTGCTCCTCATAAAATCGCTGGGCACCCGGATGCAGCGGCATGGGCAGGCCCACAATCGCTTTCTCCAGGGCCATGGCCTTGGTGGCCGCGTGGATGTTGTTGAGGAACGGCAGGTTCTCGTAGATGGTCTTGGTGATCTGGTAGACGTCTTCCTCGGACACATCGGCCCGCACCGCCAGGATGTTGGGCTGGGCGATGGTGTTGATCACCTTGTCCTGATTGGGGTAAGTGCCCGCCGGAATCTCATAGGCGGACCAGAGCTCGAACTCGCTGTTGACTTCAGCCAGCTGGTCGTCGGTGAAGTCCAGCGTGGTAATCTCGCCCCCCATATTGGCGTAGGCCCGGGTCACGGCGGAGGCGGGGACACCAGCGGGAATGTTCATGCCGTCGATGTTGCCGTTCTGCAAGGCATCGGCACTGGGACCGTAGCCCATGTAGGCTATGTCCATCTGCTCCAGGTCAACGCCGAGTGCCCCCAGGATAAACCGGCCAGAACCTTCCGTGCCGGAATTCCGGGCACCAATGGAGAACGTCTCGCCATAGAGGTTTTTCATATCGGAAATGGTACCGGAATCGGCCAGTTCACTGCGGATAACGAAGTGCTCCACGTTCTGCCAGAGCATGGAGACTGAACGCAGGTTCTTGTAAGCCTTGGGCACCGGGCCCGATCCCTTCCAGGCCCAGGCGCCATAGAGCCCCTGCAGGATGCCAAACTGGGCCTGGTCCTCGTCCATCAGTTTCAGGTTTTCGCCGGAGCCGGCGGAACTGATGGCGGAAACGGAAATGTTCTCGGTGGGTTCCAGCTTCACCTTGATCAGGGTCGAGATGGCAACCCCCACCGGATAGTAGGTGCCGCCGGTGGTGGCGGTGCCCATGATGTACTGGCCTTCGGCATGGGCTGTCATCGAGACACCAAGGGACGCCGAAACGAGCAGGCTGGAGGCAAGCTTCAGGAATGAGCGCTTTCGCATGGGAATGTCCTTATTGTTGGTCTGTTCGCTGACTTTCGGGTGTTGTTATCCCGATAAATCTAGACCAGCCAACGCCGGACAGCTACCCGAAGCCCTTAGACTTTAGGCGGGTATCAATGTGTAACCAGAGTGGCAACGGCAGGAAGCGCCTTGCGGTGTGCTTCCTGCCCGGGGCATCAGTTAGTGGCTTCCTCGATCTCGTTGCCCACTTCCCTGGCCCCTTCCTTGATGTTGTACCAGGCGGATGACGTGGCCTGTTTGGTGTTTTCCCAGGCACTTTCGCTGATGTCCTTGGTGTTCTCCCAGGCCTGCTGCAGACTCTGGCTGGTCTGGTTCCACCAGCTTTCATCGTATTCCGGCAGCGCCTTGATCTCGTCCCGGGTCGCTTCCATATGGACCTGATAGTCCTGATCGTCAAACTCGTCGCTGTCATCGTCCGGGGCCATGCGCACGGTAAAGCTGCCGCGCTCGGCAACCACATCACGGCCGGCCAGCCCGAGCACGTCTCCGGTCTTGACGACCAGCGAGTGCACCGACATGTCGTTGCCCATCAGGATGTCCTCGACCTCGCCGACTTCCTCGCCGCTGCGGTCGTAGACTTCCGCGTCCATCAGATCATCCGCGGAGTAGAGCCCTTCGGCGGCATTGGCCGACAAGGCAAATGCCAGGGAACCGGCTGCCAGGGACAGACCCATTGCCCGAACCAATGATGTGCGCATCATATTGAACTCCTGTATTCCTCGACTCCTGTTAGGGAAGCTCCGCCGCCTGAGCGCCGGAACCCGGTAAACGATGTGAAGTGAGTCACATCATCAATAACGCTAGCAAGGCATCCGGCCGTAACCAAATGACAGTATGGCAATGGACCGGCAACCGCTATCAGCGTCCCAGGCGCCTGATATGGTCCACCACCACGGCTTCCGCCAGGGCGATGGTGTCAGGCTCAAAATGGCCTCCACTTTCCAGGCGCCGCAGCAACGGCGTGCGTCCGATCAGGAAGAACACGATCTGCCCCACCAGGGTGTGGGCCTCCAGGATCACACGCTGATCGGAGGGGTCCAGGCCCACCAGCACACTGACCAGGGTGGTGACAGTGACATGGGCCTTCTCGAAGGCGTCCCGGTACAGGATATCGAAGGCCTCGGAGGGGTTGGCCTGCTCCCGCATCACCAGCATCAGCCAGCGGCGGGCCTCGGGTTTCTCCATGAACAGGTGGACCATGCGTCCCACAAGCTGCTCCAGTAAACCCCGGGCCTGGTCCCGGTCCAGGGTGCGGGCGTGGTCATGGGTAATGCCCATCTGCTCCAGTTGCAGGGTTTCCCGCAGGCGACTGGAGATATGCCGGGCTGCCGCCAGGTAGAGGCCATGCTTGTTGCCGAAGTAGTAGGCGATGGAGCCGATATTGGCCCCCGCCGCGGTGGCAATCATGCGGGTGGTGGTACTGCGGAAGCCATGTTCGCCAAACAGGTCGATACCCGCCAGGATCAGGTTTTCCGCCGTCTGGTTATCGGCATTCACCGGGCTGCTCAATCCACTCACTCCTTTCCGTCAACACTGGCGGGCTCCAGTGTGCCGGATTCCCGGCCGAAGAAATACGTGTACAGCACCGGCACCACTCCCAGGCTCATCACCGTCCCCAGGGCCAGACCAAAGGCCATGGCGCTGGCCATGCCGTAGAATAGCGGGTCGTGACCCACGATCAACGGCAGGAACCCGAGGATGGTGGTGATGGTGGCCATCAGGATGGGTCGCAACCGTCGCACGGAGGCCGCCACCACGGCATCAACCATCGGACGGTCGGGTTCTTCCTGCCGGTTCAGGTCGATGCGGTCGATCAGTACGATGGCGTTATTGATGATGATCCCCGCCAGACTGTAGATGCCCAGCAACACCATGAAGCCGAAGTTGGCCCGCAGCACCAGCAGGCCCAAAGCCACGCCCAGGATCACCAGGGGAATCGTCGCCACGATCAGCAGGGGCCGTTTGAAGGAATTGAACTGGGCCACCAGCAGCACCATCACGATGCCCAGGCACAGGGGCAGGTTGGCCTGCAGCGCGGCCCGGCCCTCGGCGGACTGTTCCACCACGCCATCGAACGCCACCTGGTACCCCGGTGGCAGGCTGGCTTCCAGTTCCCGCAGGGCCGGCTCCACCCGGGGCACCATCTCCTCCGCGGTATAGTGGCTGTTGCGGGCCTCCACCGTGATCGACCGTTTCAGGTCTTCCCGGTCGATACGATAGTAACCGTTGCCCAGGGAGATATCCGCCACCTGGTTCAGGGCCACGCCCTCCCCGGGCGATTCCAGCGGGTAGACCGTCAGGGAGCGAAGCCGTTCCAGGCTTTCCCGGCCCTCCTCCTGGTAGCGGAGCATCACCGGGATATGGCGGTCCCCCTCCCGGTAATCGGTGATGCGGTAGCCGTCGATGGCACCTTGCAGGGAACGGGCAATATCGGCGGAGCTGACCCCGGCACGTCGGGCCCGGGCCTGGTCCACCTCGATGTGCAGCGACGGGATCCGCGCCTCCCAGCTCTGGCGCACATCCCTCGCGCCGGGCACATCGGCGAGGATGCGCTCCACATTCGCCGCCGACTCGAACAGCACCTCCCGGTCCGGCCCGGTCACCTGTACCTCCAGCAGGTTGCTGTCCGAGGGCCCCAGGAACATGCGGGTGACCTGGGCGGATACGGACGGATGGCGGCTGGCCAGCAGCCTGCGGGTATTGGCCAGCACGCTGTCCATGTGTCTGGCGTCGCTCACGTTCAGTACCAGGAAGCCCTTGTTGGGGGCCGGGTCGATGGGCGTCAGCGACAGCACGAAACGGGGTCCACCAAAGCCCAGGTAGGCGGCGACGCTCTCCACATGGGGATTGTCCTCCCCGGACAACAGGTCACTGATCCGGCGAATCCCGTCGTCCGCCACGCTCGGTGCGATATCCGAGGGGAAGTCCACGTACACCAGCACCTGGCTGCGGTCGGAATCCGGGAAGAACTTCTTGGGCACCACCTGCATCAGCCCCACGCCAACGGCGAAAGCCACCACCATCAGCAGCAGGAACGTCTTGCGGTAGCGCAGGATCGTCCGCAGCAGCCGTTCGTAGACGGCGGCCATGCGTCCGAACAGTCGGTCCGACAGGGTCGCTTCAGGCGGCGTATCCCCGGTCCCATTCACGGAACGCGCCGGCGCCTTCAGGAAGCGATGGCACAGGATCGGTGTCACCGTCATGGACAGCAACCAGGACGCCAGCAGGGTAATGGCCACCACAATGGAAATGGACCGGGTGTACTCACCGGCCACATGCTCCGCCAGCATCAGCGGCAGGAACACCAGGATGGTGGTCAGGCTGGAGGACAGCAGCGGCATGGCCAGCTCACTGCCGGTCTGCTGCAACGCCTGGTTGCGACTGGCGCCAGCCTCCAGGCGGGTCTTGAAGTCCTCCGCCACCACGATGGCGTTATCCACCAACAGGCCCAGGGCGATAACCAGGGTGGCCAGACTCATGCGCTCCAGGGTCATCTCCGTCAGGCCCATCACCGCCAGGGTCACCAGCATGACCCCGGGAATGATCGACCCCACGATCAGGCCCGTGCGCATCCCCAGGAACAGCACCACCACGGCCAGTACGATGGCCAGGGTCTGCAGCATGCTGGCGGTGACGCCGTAGACGGCATTGGCCACCTGCTCCGCCTGGAAGGTCATGATGTCCAGGTGATAGCCCGCCGGCAGCGTGGGCCGGATGGTGTCGATGGCGTCCCTCACTGCGTGACCGAAGTCCAGCACGCTGTGGCCTTCCAGCATGGACACCGCCAGTACGATGGCCCGCTCGCCATTGAAGTAGGCCGGCCGCTGCACCGGGTCCACGTAGCCGTGGCTCACCTCCCCCAGGTCCTGCAACCGCAGGGTACCGCCTTCCGGCAGCTGGATTTCCGCCTGGCGCAGGGCCTCCAGGCTGTGGAAACCACCGCTGACCTGCAACGCAAAGCGCTGTTCACCGGACTCGATCACACCGCCCGGGGGCAGGATGTTCTGCTTCTCCAACTGGTCCGCCAGGGCCTGGGGAGACAGCCCCAGTTCGGCCATGCGTTCCACTGGCAGCTCCACAAAGATGCGCTCCGGCTGTACGCCGATCAGCTCCACCTTGCGGATGCCCTCGATGCCGTAGAGCTGGGCCCGGATGTGCTCCGCCATCTGGAGCTGTTCGGCCTGGGAGAAGTCACGGGAGGTCAGCGCGGCGGTGACCACTGCCACGTCGCCGAAGTCGTCGTTCAGGTTGGGTTCGCCAGCCCCCTCCGGTAATTCCGGACGGGCCGCATCGACACGCTCCCGCACCTCGTCCCAGATCTGGTCCAGGTCGAAGTAGCGATCGTGGATCACCACATGGATGATCGAGCGGCCCCGCATGGAGGTGGAGCGGATCTCTTCCACCTCCCCCACCTTGCGCACACTGGCCTCCAGGGGCTTGGTGATGGTCTCCTCCACCTCCTCGGCGGACAGCCCCGGGTATTCGGTGGTGAGCACCGCCTCCCGCACCAGGATCTCCGGATCCTCCCGGGTGGGCAGTGAAACGTAACTGAAGGCGCCGTAGACCAGGGCCAGGACGGTGGTCAGCAGGACAACGGGACGGTAGC
This sequence comes from Marinobacter sp. OP 3.4, assembly GCF_036224885.1. Lineage (NCBI taxonomy): Bacteria > Pseudomonadati > Pseudomonadota > Gammaproteobacteria > Pseudomonadales > Marinobacteraceae > Marinobacter > Marinobacter sp. OP 3.4. The sequence goes on along the minus strand of NZ_JAVVLT010000115.1, from coordinate 19,997 downwards.
GGAAGGCGAACTGGGACAGGTTCATGGCCACCTCAGTGGAACCGCTCGGGGCCATCGCCCAGCAGGCTCACCTGCTGACCCTCGGCCACGAACTCCGTCCCCCGGGCGACAATCCGCTCACCGGTGGCCAGCGCCCCGGTCACCACGGCGTGATTGCCCGTCGTATCGATAACCTGCACCGCCACCCGCTGCAACCGGTCCCCGGGGCCGATCCGCAGCACATGGGCCAGCTGGGGGCCATCGTGGACCAGGCTGGTCAGGGGAAGCCGGAAAGCATCCAATGCAGGCTCGCCATCCACCTGCTCCATGGTCAGGTGGACCTGGGCAGTCATGCCGGAACGCAGCCCCGGCAGGGTGTCTTCCAGGGTCAGGGTGACCGGGTAGTTGTTGGCGGAATGGGGCTCGGAACCGATCTGGTGGACGCTGGCCGGCAGGCGTTCCACGCCCAGGGCGGGGATGCTCACCGCCTGCTCGGAGCGGGCCGACAGCCGGCTGACCAGGGTCTCCGGCACGCTGGTGTCCACCTCATAACCTTCCCGGTCGGAAATCACCGCCAGCACCGCCTGGCCAGCGGATACCCGTTCCGCCGGTTCCACCATGCGCTGGCCCACGGTGCCCTCGAAGGGCGCCTTCAGTTGCGTCTGGGCAAGGTCCCGCTCGGCAATGCGCCGGGAGGCCACCGCCGCCTCATGGCGATAGCGGGCGCTTTCCAGTGCCGCCCGGGCACCGTCCAGTTGGGACGCACTGCCAAAGCCCCGGTCCGCCAGGTCCGACTGCCGCCGGTGGTCCAGCCGGGCTTCCTGCAAGGCCGCGGCCGCCTCCCGCTCGGAGGCCAGCGCCTGTTCATGGGCCAGTTGATAGCGGGCCTTGTCCAGGGTGGCCAGCACCTCACCGGGGGCCACGGTGTCCCCCACATCCACCGATACGGACCGGACCTCGCCACTCACCTCGAAACTCAGTCGGGTGTGCTCACTGGCCTTTACCTGGCCGGACAGGGTGACCTGCTCCGGGCCGTTGGCCGGCATCACCCGGGTGGTGTCCACCACCCGTGGTGTGTTCGACGGTGTGACGGGTGATTCCGACGGCAGGCAACCGGTCAGCGCTCCTGCCAGAAACACCATCACCGCCACCAGGACGTTCCGGCCCCGCGAAGCTAACTGCATGATCATAGCCATCCTTTCACCCGATTAATCAATTGATCAAAATCATATTAATCATTTGATTAATTTACAAGGGTAAAAAAGGCCCGAGTGGTCACCCGGGCCTTTTCAGCGGGGCTACAAAAACCTCAGAGGACCGCCTTGAACCCCTCGAACCGGGGTGGCCCAAGATAGATATCCGTGGATGGTTTGGCGTTGGCGTGGGCCTTGCGGAAGGCCTCGGATTTCGTCCAGTTGACGAAGGCTTCCTCGGAATCCCACACGCTGTGGGAGGTGAACAGGGTATGGTCCTCATCGCTGGGGCCCTGCAGGAGGTGGAATTCCCGGAACCCGGGGACGCCCTCCAGGTGGGAGTCGCGGTTACGCCAGATCTCGATAAACTCCTCTTCCTTGCCCGGGGCGATGCGGAATCGGTTCATGGCAATGTACATGGCAGTCCTTCTATGTCTGTCGAATGTTCAGGGATTTTGGCTAGCGGGAAGATGGGGCGCCAGGATCTCATACAATGCCGGGCGGTTGTCCCGGATCTCCCCGGCGCTCAGCCCTTCCAGGGAATGCGGGTACTTGAGCCAGGCGTCCGTCTCATGGATGTAGTACTGCGGCGCCCAGCCCACCTCGTTACGGCCCGGTTTGTAGTAGGGCACGGCCACCCGGATGTCTTCCGGGGTGTTGAGGCGGGCCCGCCTGCCCAGTTCATCAATGATGGCCTGTACCGAACGCCCCGTGTCAAACACATCGTCCACGATCAGCAACGAGTCCTCATGGGTGACATGTTTGACCAGGTAGTTCAGGCCGTGTACCCGCACTTCCCTGCTCTGCTGGTCGATGGCGGCGGCGTAGGAGGAGGTCCGCACAGCGATGTGGTCCGTATGCAGGCCGTGGTAGTCGAGGAACTCCTGCACTGCAATACCAACCGGGGCGCCGCCCCGCCAGACCGCGATCATGAACGTGGGGCGAAACCCGGAATTGAGGATCTGCGCCCCCAGCCTGAAGGCATCTTCCAGCAGGCCCTGGGCAGTGAGGTATTGTTTCGCGGCCATGAGTCTCTTAATGTCTGGGGGTAGGCAGTCATCATCCCACCATCCCCGGGCAGTCTCAAATACCACTGTCCGGGTTACAGGCAGAGCCCGATGAAAACCAGTTCCGTCCCTCCCAAAGCCAGCCGGTCCCGTCGCTTCCTTGAGGAAGAGCCCCTGATCGAGGATGCCTTCCGCCTCGGGGTAAAGGTCTACGAGAGCGGGTTCCGGCCCAATTTCATCGTCGGGCTGTGGCGGGGCGGCAGCGCCATCGGCATCTATGTGCAGGAATGCCTGCAGACCCTGGGCGTGGCTACGGACCACATCGCCCTGCGCACCTCCTACCGGGGCATGCAGGCCTACGATGAAATGGTGTCGGCCCCGGAAAGGAACATCCGAGTGCATGGCACCCACTACCTGCTGGACAACCTCAATCATGACGACCGGCTGCTGATCGTGGACGACGTCTTCAGCACCGGCTACAGCATTGCCGCCGTACTCAACCGGTTGAACCGCCAGCTCAAGCGCAACATGCCCGCCGATACCCGCGTGGCCACCCTCTATCAACGCCCCGGCGCCGCCAGGGCCGGCATTGCCCCGGACTACAGTCTCCACCAGACCGAGGACTGGCTGGTCTTTCCCTATGAAATCAATGGCCTGACGCGGGAAGAAATCGATACCCACAAGCCCTACCTGGGCCCGATACTGGATAGCGTCAGGGTCTGATCCGGTGGTCCCCACAGGGCCGGATCCCGATAAAACGGACCATCGTTCAAAAAACCCGATGCCGACGGTTGCGTGATTGTCGGCAATCGGGTTACTGTTTAAACAGAATTTTCAGTCAGCCAACGAATCCGAGCGCAATGAACCTGAACGCCGTTATTGTCATCGTGAAGCTAGTCCTGGTGGTCGTGGTGCCATCCGGGGGCTTTTGCGTGGACAAGCGGTTGACTGACTGACAGACCGAAGAGACACCAGAAGCCCCCGGCACCGAAAGGTCCCGGGGGCTTTTTTTTGCACCGAGAAAAGCAAAGGGAAAACACCATGAACGGCGCACAACACATCCTGGAGGCGTTCCGCCGCCACCACATCAACACCGTATTCGGCTACCCCGGCGGCTGCATCATGCCGCTCTATGATGCCCTGGTGGACGACGTGGGTGTGGAGCATGTGCTGTGCCGCCATGAACAGGCCTGCGCCCTGGCCGCCGACGGCTATGCCCGGGCCAGCGGCCGGGTGGGCGTGTGCATCGCCACCTCCGGTCCCGGCGCCACCAACCTGATCACCGGTGTGGCCAACGCCCACCGGGACTCCGTGCCCATGCTGGTGATCACCGGGCAGGTGCCCTCATCACTGATCGGCACCGATGCCTTCCAGGAGACCGATATGCTCGGCATGACCCTGGGCATCGTCAAACACAGCTACCTGGTGGAGCGGGCTGACGAGCTGCCGGGCATCATGGAAGAGGCCTTTGCACTGGCCCAGAGCGGGCGGCCCGGCCCGGTATGGATCGACATCCCCAAGGATATCCAGTTGGCCGATATCAATACGCCAGCCATTGCGGAGCCAACGCCGGTGTCGGAATCACCGGTGGACATCGGCGCAGCCCTGACCATGCTGCGCGCCGCCGACAGGCCCCTGCTCTACAGCGGTGGTGGTGTCTCCCTGGCCAATGCGGAGACCGCCTTCCGGGCCTTTGCCGAAGCCTCCGGCATGCCCGCCGTCACCACCCTCAAGGGCCTGGGCAACACCGGGCCCAGCCACCCGGCGGATCTGGGCATGCTGGGCATGCACGGCTCCCGGGCCGCCAACCGGGCGGTGGAGGAGTGCGACCTGCTGCTGGTCATCGGCGCCCGCCTGGACGACCGCGCTACCGGCAGACTGGACGGCTTCGCTCCCAATGCCCGCATGATCCACATCGATGGGGACGCGGCGGAGCTGAACAAGCTGCGCCTGGCGGACATTGCCTTGCGGGGAGAGCTGGGCGCCATCCTGGACGACTTTACCGACGCCCTGACCAGACACCCACTGGCGATTGGCGAATGGCAAACCCGGTGCCGTAACTGGCACACCACCGGCGGTTTCCATGCGGCGGACAATGAGGATCCCTACGCCCCCATCAACGGCCCGGCGTTTATCCGCCAGCTGTCCCGGATCACCCCGGACGATACCGTGATTGCCTGTGACGTGGGCCAGCACCAGATGTGGGTGGCCCAGCACTACCGCTTTGCCAGCCCCCGCCACCACCTGACCAGTGGTGGCCTGGGCACCATGGGCTTCGGCCTGCCGGCGGCCATCGGCGCGCAGTTCACGGACCGGGACAGCACCGTGATCAACGTGACGGGCGACGGCTCCTTCATGATGAACGCCCAGGAACTGGCCACCATCCGCCGCTACAACCTGCCGGTTAAGATGATCATCCTGGACAACCAGTGCCTGGGCATGGTCCGCCAGCAGCAGGAGCTGTTCTACGAAAACCGGGAAAGCCAGATCAACCTGGACGACAACCCGGACTTCCTCACCATGGCCAAGGCGTTCGACATCCACGCCCTGCACATCAACCGCACCGACCAGATCCGCCGGGGCATCGAAACCCTGCTGGCCTACCAGGGCCCGATGCTGCTGCACGTGGCCATCGCCCGGGAGGAGAACGTCTGGCCCATCGTCAGACCCGGCGCCAGCAACACCGACATTATCGACGAACCCCATCGCAACCGGACACCCAACAAGGAGCATGTGGCATGAACGCCAGTAACCAGGAGATACCCAGCTACCAGATCCACTGCCGGATGAACCAGGAAGCCGCCGCCCTGGAAAGGCTGTGCCAGGTAGTCCGGGTGCGGGGTTTCCGCATCGCGAAAATGGCCATGGAAAGCAGCGGCGACGCCCTGGATATCGCCCTCACCCTGGAGGGAACCCGGCCTATTGGAATGCTGCAGAGTCAGTTGGAGAAGTTGCAGACGGTAAGAGGAGTGACGCTTAGCGCTGTAAACCCGGACCTATTACCGGTCAGCCGCGTCATCTGAGCTGCCGAGGGTGTTCTTGTGGATCACCCCGCCTTTCATGATGATCCTGAAATGGGACGCCGGGTCGGCGATCAGTGACAGATCCCCGGTTGGGTCACCGTCCACCAGCAACAGGTCGGCAACGGCGCCTTCCTCGATCACACCAATGGGCCCCGGCAACGGATAGCGGGGCCCCGACAGGCCGATCAGCTGACCGTTGTTGCCGGTGGCAATCTGCAGCACTTCGCCAGGGGTGTACCACCGCTCCATGGTCACCAGCAGGGCATTCTGATTATCGCCATAGTCACCCGTGCCCAGCATATCGGTGCCGAAGGCCACCTGCACCTTGTGCTTCTTCGCCAACTCAAAGGCCCTGTCCGTGCCCTGCTGCACCATGATCTGCTTTAGCCGGGCCTGCCCGGTCTTGGGGTTGGCGAGTTCGTTTTCGATGAAGGGCTGAAGGCTCCACCAGGCGTTCTTCCGGGCCATCATCCTGACCGTTTCCTCGTCCACCAGCTGACCATGCTCGATACTCTTCACGCCGGCCTCAAGAGCCATCTGCACGGCCCTAGAGGTATAGGCATGCACCGCCACGTAGGTGCCCCAGTTCTCCGCCGCCATCACCGCAGCCCGCAGCTCATCCGGCGTATACTGGCTGACGTCGATCGGATCATACATGGACGATACGCCGCCCCCGGCCATCAGTTTGATCTGGGTCGCCCCCTGCATCAGTTGTTCCCGGACCCGCTTGAGTACGGCATCGGATCCGTCGGCGATGGCCGTAACACCCACCCGATCCGCATAATTCAGGCCGGCGTTGTTGGGTTCGGGCACTTCATGGGGCAGCCGGAAATCCCCATGGCCACCGGTCTGAGAGATCATGGCGCCGGACGGGAAGATCCGTGGACCCGGCACCAGCCCTTCCTCAATGGCCCTGCGCAGCCCGAACGACGGACCGCCCATATCACGTATGGAAGTAAACCCCCGCATCAGGGTGGCCTCAGCCACTTCACCGGCCATCAGATGGATGTAGGCAATGTCCGATGTGAGAGCCTCGACAGAGGTGGGTCTGACCAGTGTCGAGTGCCAGTGGGCATCAATCAGGCCGGGCATCAGTGTTCGACCATTGCCGTCAATTACCTGCACAGGGATATTCGCCCCTGGCACAACCTCTTCCTCCGATAGGCGCTGGATCTGTCCCTGGTCTATGAGCACATTGACCCGTTCCGGTCGCCGTTCTGCGGATTTGCCGTCAAAAACATACACGTTCTGGAACAGTACGGCCTTCGGGGAGGAGGAATTTCCGGTTTCCGCCCAGGCGGAAATGGCGATCAGAGTGATAACGAAAGCCAGGATGAATCGAAAGGAAAGGGAGAGCTTTTTCATGACCAGGGTTCCCTGAGGTCCAGCAATGGAAAGGGCTGTTTGGGTGAACGTCCCGCATCACCACAGCCCTGCTCCCTTCCATGGTAGTCCAGAATTCCGCTATCGGTATTGTATCGATCAGCCCAGTCTGACCTGATTCACCGGGCCCGTGTTAATCGATGCCCGGCGAAGCTCAGCCGGACAACACCAGCCTAAGGCGTCACTCTCGATGGTCTGGCATTGCCATTCCTTACCCTTACAGAGCCGTCCGGCAAGACCTCTATCGGCACTCTCCCGTTCACAAAACCGGGATCCAGGAATCGGCCCTTAAGCCTCGCCCAGGTTTCTCCCTGCCTGGCGGGCTTTATGGAACTGAGAGCGGAAGGAAATACGGGATTCTCTGCTCCGGCGGGAACATATTGAGTCGGAAACAGGGTTGGGGCCGTCGTCCGGTTCTGATACCCGGAAAATCCATCTGGCGTGTGCTCGTCCCAGATCCGGTAGCTTTCGTCCACCGGCACCTCACCACACAGCCTCCTCATCCTGTCCTGCGAAATAGCCCGTGCGGCACTGTAGAAACCAATCACATTGGAGACCAGATCCTCGGTACTGAAACTGCTGCCGCCAGAAACCAGGGAAAAAGGAAAAGTGCCCTGGAGTTTTTCGAAATCAAAGGACGCACTCAGATAAATGGCGAGACCAACACTTTCCAGTTCAGCCTGGGAGAGCCCCTTCTGGATTACCCAGTGACGTCGGGAGGAAACCCGAACTCCCAAAGCCCCCATTTCCTGACCATATCCAATTACGAAAGCCGGCTTGCCATTCAAAGTCACGTCTACCGAGTTGAGCAACCCATTGTCTGCCGTTTGTCCCTTCAGCTTGTTCAATAATCCAAGGGCCCCATCCGGCAATGCATGCCCCCAGTCAACCCAACCACAATGATAGGTGTAACTTAATCGTCGCCAGCCCGTCGGCTGTGTTGGTTCTATATCGGCTCGATCGGTCATCCTGAAAGTCCTTTTCTGAACACGGTGGGTTAGATAGCCCTGACGGACAACTGCACTTCACAACCAGAGTCATTACAACTCGGCGAGAAAATCACCGAATATCGACGCTCCTCCTGCTTCACGCACAGCAGTTCAGGATCCATGGACTGGAGGCTGTCGTCAGGGAACTGGAAGTTGTTGCGCTCGCACAGGCGCTGATAGTGAGATCTTATGTCAGACAGGTCGCTTTCATCAGAGACAGAGAAGTGCAGCGTCGCGATTTCAGGCAGGGTTCCTTCCGGACCAGTAACTTCGATATCACCGGACCGGCGGTATGGCTCCGGAATGGCGAACGTTTCCAGTGCGTCCCTTGCCGGAGAGCCTGGGGAAATCTCAACCGTGTAAGAACTGAAGGTGAAGGTTGGTCCCAACGCAAAGAAAAGTGCGAAAGCAACTACCAGGACGGCTATGCTGCCGTATATGACTTTTTTCATGTCCGTATGACTTCCATATCCTGAATTAAGATCACTGAATCAATGATCGGAGCGTATCAAAGGCACTATAGGAAACCTATTAATTCACGGCAATTCCCGCAAATCCACCAACGTATGGACACGGCATAAACTCCAGCGTCGGGTTTAGCGCTTCCAGGTACTCAAGATCAATTGACTGGCTGCACCTCGCGGGCATCTATGTAGCCAATCAGTTCCTTTCCGGATTGCTCATTCTGGTACCGAACCTTCACCCAACCATCCTGGACCGGCTCCAGGCGAGTGAGTGTATGCGTTCCAGCCGGGATGCCGATCAGCCTGGCTCCTTCGGGCTCCTGATAGAGCGCCGTTGCATCCGGTGCCCGTAAACGGTAGTCCCATGGGCGGGCGAGATAATTATCCGGCTGCGCATCCTGAATCAGCTCCAATGCGTAGTCCTCCATCGACAGCGGTTCCGCGGATGTCACCTGACCAAACGTGAAGAGATGCCCGCCTTCGACAAATGAGGCAAGACCTGACAGTGTGATTGCCACTGGCTGCACCGCTTTCCCCTCGCGATTATCCAGAAAGCCCGGTGGCAATTCCTCAAAGACCTCAAGCAACTGTCTGGCCTTCGAATCGGACTGATCAAACTCGCTGACAAACTCATCCAGTAGGCTGTCCTCGGAACGGGAACGGTAGATAAAGATACGGTCCAATGGTGACTTCTTACTGTCGCCTCTAAAAGCCACCGACGGCAGTGCTTGCTCGCTGGCGGGTCCCGGGTAGAACCTGAACTTCAGGTTGCGCACCGGCTCACTGTCCTCCAGCGGCCCGGTCTCCATATAAAGGAGTTCCCAATAAGCCAGGAGCAACCCGGTTTGCTCCACCTCACCACTGAAATCAATGAAATCCGGATTGGCTTCTTTCCGGTCGTATGTAAGTTCACTCTCTTCCGGAACACTGACTTCCAACCGGCTTTGCTGCCCAGCTGTCGCAACCTGCATGGAAACTATTCCAACCGCCATTGCAAGAAGGGCCAATGCCTGGAGAAGAAGTGATTGAACCTGATTGATCTTCATTCGTGAGCCACTCCTGTATTCTCATTACTCGTAGTCGGAGGTGATCTTTAATCGAACCGAATCGATACCAACCCGATCGAGATATTTCTTGAACGCCCGGAGCGCATCGACACTGCGGCCCACAAAGTCCTCGGAGTGCGTATAGCCTATCAGCAGGCAACCATCGGTATTATCGGGATAGTTCCCGTTATGAACATAGATGAACCGATTTGCGGGTACCTTGTCGTTGAATAACCAGGGCAGTGGAAGGTGGGGCCGGACGCCAGGAAGGCTGGTTCTGTCTTGCCATTTCAGTTGATAGGTACCTTCGGGAATCCTTAGACGAAGACCTGACTCCGTAGTATCCGGGCCTGGTCGTTCGAGGAAGTATCCTTCGCGCAATTCGCCTTCTTTGGCGTCAGGCACAACGAAGTGGCTGATCGTTGAATGGTCGGTTTGCCACTTACGTGTGACAGTTACCATGACAGACATGGCTGAAACTCCTTTTTCAGTTGACTAATCTTCCCTATGATTTTCAGTATACGATGGAGGTAACGAGCCCTCAACGGGGTCAATCAGGGACCTACAGCGTCTGTAGATCCCGTCACACCGTCGATTTATTCACAATACTTTAGCGTTATGCGCCTGGGAGAGAAGTGTACGCAGAATTTGCGTGTTCTCCGGCCCAGCCCGACGAAACCGCCATATATAAGCATCACTTTTCCCAGGCAAAAGAATAACCTGTCTTTATTTCTTCGCCATCGACTCCAACATCCGATTCACCGCATCCAGGTGTTCCGGTTCGTTGTGGCACATGCCCTGGAATACGGCGCAGACATCCAGGAACTCCTTCAGTTCCATGCGCTGGGCCATTTTCATCAGGCGTTTGGTGAGTCGGGTGGCCTTGGGTGGCTGGGCGGCGATGCGGGTGGCCAGTTTCATGGTGTTGGGCAGCAGTTCGTCCGCCGGGACCACTTCCATGACGATGCCCAGTTCCTTCGCTTCGCTGGCTTCCACCACGCGACCACTGAGGGTCAGTTCGAAAGCCCGCTGGTAGCCGATCAGGCGCTGCATGAACCAGGCGCCACCATCGCCCGGGATGATGCCCAGGTTGAGGAAGGTCTCGCCGAACTTGGCCTTTTCGGAGGCGATACGGATATCCGCCATATTGGCCAGATCGAAGCCTGCGCCGATGGCCGGGCCGTTGACCGCCGCGATAATGGGCACTTCCACTTCCTGCAGGGCCAGAGGAATGCGCTGGATGCCCTTGCGGTAGCGCTCTGCACACTCAGCCACGTCGCCGGCAAAATCGCCGCCGCGCTCCGCCATGTCACGGACGTTGCCACCGGCACTGAAGGCGGACCCGGCCCCGGTGATCACCAGCACGGACACGTCGTCACAGTGGTTGACCCAGTCAGCGGTGGCGACGATATCGTCGATCAGGTTCGAACCGGTGAGGGCATTGCGTAGGTCGTGGCGGTTCAGGGTCAGCGTGGCGACGCGGTTTTCCAGGGTCAGCAGGGCATCGGTCAGTTGGGGGACGTTGGTCATGGAAGGCTCCTTGTTGAAGGCTTTTACCCGGGAGCACCGGGATGGATGATGGGACAAGGATAAACCACCCACCGGGGATTATCTTTTCCTGAGCAGCCACTTGGGCACAATTCCCTGGTAGATCCAGATGAAGGCGAGTGACAACCGGCAAATTGACGGGACACTAGTCATCCAGGAAACGGCTCCTGTGGTCCGGGGTCAATACCAGGCAGGAGTCGTACCTGCCGAACAGCCGATAGCGATTGCGGGCGATACGGTCATAGAGCCAGTCGCGGATCGGGCGGGGGATAACCCGGCCCACCACCCCCAGCCGCCAGGGCAGGGGCAACCCACCCACGATGTGGAGGATGGCGTCGGAGCGGACATGGGCCCGGCCCTCGCGGATCAACACCAGGGTTTCATACTGATCCGTGGGCATGCCACACCACGCCAGCAGCGCCTGCCCCTGGGGCGACTGCACCGATGCCAGCCGGAACCGGCGCTGGTGATCATGACGGATCAGGAACTTTGCCCAGCCGTTGCACAGCTTGCAGACGCCATCGAACAGTACAACCTGGTCGTCACGGCCCACACCGGGCGGGGTTTCACTATCCGTCATACCTCACTCTTCCTTTGGTGGTGTCCATACCGGTACATCCTCCCGGCTGGGCTCGTCCCAGTCGCTCTGCATGATACCGCTGAGAGTTTCTTCCAGTTTCATGAACAGCTCACTGTAACGGGAACTGAAGTGGATGCCTTCCTCGATTTCCTTCCAGGCCTCGTAGAGTTCGTCCTGGTGGGCCTCCTCGTTCTGCTGGAAGGCCCAGGTCATCTGCCTTGACCGCAAGGGGTGCACGCCCAGGGCCGTCATGGCATGACCACCCATTTCCAGGGCGGAATGGTAGGTTTCACTGATCACATCGTCGGCCCCGGCCTGGCGCAGCCGGTAGCCGTGCCCCCGGTCGAAGGCCCGGGCCAGCACCCAGACACCGGGGTAGAACTGCTTGACGTGCTCCACCATGCGGATAGCCCGGTCCGGATCGTCGATCGCGATTACCAGCAGCCTTGCCTGGGCGATGCCCGCCGTCTCCAGCAGGTCGGACCGGCTGGCGTCGCCGAAATAACTGCGGATGCCGATCCGCCGCACGTTCTCGATCTGCTCGATTTCATGGTCCAGCACCACCGCCGGGATGTTGTTGGCCCGCAGCAGGCGACAGACAATCTGCCCGAAGCGCCCCACCCCGGCCACGATCACCGGCGCCTCTTCATCGATGATATCGGCATCACGGTCCTCATTGGTATTGCGCTGGTAACGGGGCAACACCACCCGATCGTAGAGGATGAACAGCAGCGGGGTCAGGAACATCGACAGGGCCACCACCAGCGACAGGATCTTGGCCAGGTCCGGCGGCACCACCGAGTTCTGCACGCTGTAGGTCAGCAGCACAAAACCGAATTCACCGGCCTGGGCCAGCCCCAGGGTGAACAGCCAGCCATTACTACCCCGGATGCCGAACACCAGCGCCAATACCAGCAGCACCAGGGCCTTCACGGCAATCACCGCCGCGCCCAGCAACAGGACCAGGCCCCACTCGTCGGCCAGCACAGCGAAGTCGATCCCGGCACCGACGGTGATAAAGAACAGCCCCAGCAGCAGCCCCTTGAAGGGCTCGATATTGGCCTCCAGCTCATGGCGGAATTCGCTGTTGGCCAGCACCAGCCCGGCCAGGAAGGCGCCCAATGCCGGGGACAGGTTCACCAGGCTCATCAGCGCGGCAATACCGATCACCAGCATCAGTGCCGTGGCGGTAAACACCTCCCGCAGCCCCGCCTGGATGACATAGCGGAACAGCGGCCGGCTCAGGTAGTAGCCCCCGATGATCACCGCCGCGATCGCCCCAATCACCACCAGGGCATGGGCCCAGCCCGGCAGGTGATCCACCAGGCTCAGACCACTGCCATGGCCCGCATCGCCAGCCGACCCGCTACCCATCAGCTCCGGCAGGGCCAGTAACGGCACCAGTGCCAGGATGGGAATCACCGCGATGTCCTGGAACAGCAGCACCGAGAAGGCACTACGGCCACCCTCGGACTTCGCCAGCCCCTTCTCGTTCAGGGTCTGCAACACGATGGCCGTGGACGACAGCGCGAAGATAAACCCGACCGTCAGCGCCGTCTGCCACACCAGCCCGGCCCACAGGCCGATGCCCATGCCGGTAGCTGCGGTCAGCCCCACCTGCAGACCACCGAGCCCCAGCAGCTTGCCCCGCTCCGCCCACAGGGCCTTCGGGTCCAGCTCCATGCCCACCAGGAACAGCATCATCACCACACCGAACTCGGCAAAATGCTGGATGGTGGTGGTCTCCTGCCCCACCAGACCGGTCACCGGCCCGATGATCACGCCAGCCACCAGGTAACCCAGCACCGACCCCAGCCCGAAACGGGCGGCCAGGGGCACGGCAATCACGGCGGCAATCAGGTAGATAAAGGCCTGGATGAAATAGGCGGTCATGGTGGGCTCCGGAGTTACGGCTTTGTCTGGATCATAGCGGAGGCTTGGGGGCCATCCAATCAGGGAGTGCTATCGGACACGCCGGGGTTTGCGGACCTCCCCCTTCCAAACCCGACTCTTTTCCGCTGGAGGCATCAATCGGCCCATGCCATGTTCCAGCTCATTCCGGAGGATACGTCCGTCAAATTCCACTTCCTGGCAGAAATCCGGAAACCTCTCCAATCCCCAGCGAACGGCAGCGATGCATTGATCAATAATGTCCCTGGCTATCTTGTCAGTCAGAAGACAGTGCTCTTTGCCGAAACGGATCATTTCCGTGCGATTGGGATAGTCCTTGGTTTTGCAGAGCTTCAACGCCAGTGGATCACCTTCGATATAGACCGTGGTGTTGACGATGTCATAGGCCGGCGAGAACCAGCCCTTGCCAGTGGAGGGATCATCATAGAGCATCGCGAAGTTCTTGAGATGTGCATCGCCATTGCCCACCACCACGGAAACGCATAGGGAGCGGAAGAAGGTTTCCAGGTCCCGGCTGGGGTTCCCGGAAAAAACCCGGATCGCCTTGGCAACCTGTTCGTAACTTCGCTCATATTTGTGATCGGCCGTGATCCCCATGAGCACACAGATATCCTCCATGCCCAGCCGCTCGCCCTGGTCGGTGATATCAAACCGCCGCATGACAAACAGTTGCCGGTTGTCCGACAAATGGAACTCCGGCACCGCCAGACCTGCCTGCTGCGCAATCGACATGCAGACGAACTCGTTGATGGCCATGCCGGGAAACTCCGGGCCACTGGTTTTGACGATAAGCTCCGGCAGATAGAGGGCCGATTTCCGCTCGGTGTTTTCCGGCACCAGAACCTTGGGTTGAACGCCGGCGATGGTGGTCTGATCGATGTATCTCTCGACCAGGTGTTCGAACAGATCCGGGTCATCCGTGGACACCAGGTCAGCCAGCGCCATGCCGTCAACGTCAGCCCGCGAAAGATCATCGGACTCAAAGCCCAGCCGCCCGATGGAGGCACTGCCCTGAAGCGCCAGGAAGAACATTTCGTCAACTTTGGCGTACTTGCGGAACGTCTCGATGATACGCTGCCGCAGGTAGCCTTCCGGCAGGTTCATTTCGAAAACCGGATGCAATGTATTTCGGGTCATCTCATTGTCAGTAACCGGCATGACCAGAGAGACCGCGTCCATATCGCGGGCATTCCTGTCATAACGGAAACTGAATTGCGCCCCCTTACTGAGAACCCCTGCGTCCCTGCTTCCTGCCAGAACCCGGAGTGACCGCACTCTGTCAGCCATCAGTCTTCATCCTCCGGGAACAGGGTTTCCAGATCATCCAGCGTGGGCCGGCTGGTCACCCGGAAGTCCATCTCCAGGCCCAGGGCAGCCAACACGCGATTCAGGTCAGTCACCCTGCCGGTGTAACGACCATTTTCCATGGCGCTGATCCGGGCGCGCTGCACTCCAGTCGCGTCAGCCAGCGACTGCTGGGTCCTGAAGCCAAGGGCCTTTCGCCGCTCGGCGAGAAGCCGGCCGAGTTGCTGTTCGTGTGAAGCCATGACCGTCACCGTCGTTAAGGGCTCAACGCCCATTTTGTATCAATATGAGTACAAAATCATCCGATTCTCTATTTTTGTGCTCATATTGACACATAGCATTTTTCTGAAGTTAAATTCTGATGAGCGTGGCAACTGGACACCTGTTCTTGGCGCCAAAAACCCACTGCGACGAAATGCCCTATACCGCCATCGCCTGTCACCCGGTAATCTCCCGTCTGACCCATCCGCCCGGGAGCGCATCGGCGAGGACGCGACCCTGGCCGCCGTTCGACCCGCCCCATCGGATGGCGAGACCACCCGGGTTATGGGAATCCTGTTCGGGCTGCCCAACCAGCTGTTTGTGGTGGGTTGCGCGCTGGCGCTGTGCGTGTTGATTGTACTGGGCTACCGGATGTGGTGGCTTCGCCGGCCGACCCGGTCTGGCGAGGGCCAGCAGCTCTGGCACCGGATCCTCAAGGCGCCGCCCCTGGCACTGCTGGCCATGGCCCTGGTCGCAACCGGTCTGGGGGTGTTTGCGCCGGTGATGGGTGTCAGCCTGCTGGTGTTCCTGGTCGTCGATGCGGGGCTCGCCATCCGTGGCCGTCGGCGGGTGAACGCCGAGGCGACGGGCTGACCTGTCGCCAGCCGCCCCGGCGTTTCCCTCAGGCGTCCTGGCCGTTGAGCTGCGCCAGGGCCGACTCCACCTTCCCTGACCACTCGTCCGGGCGTATCTCCTCATATCCGGCCTGGCCGCCGAAGGCACTGCCGATCACCACGTCGGGCGTCAGCCCCTGCAGCAGTTCCAGGCTGGTGGCAAGGGTCTCCCGGTCGCTCATGCCGTCGATGTAGCCCGGCTTCCAGGTGCCGTCGTCCCCCCGATACAGGGTGTCCCCGGTGAACAGGTAGCGCTTTCCGGTGGGCGAGGCCACCAGGAAGCAGGTGCTGCCCGGGGTGTGACCGGGTGTCGGAATGACCTCGATGTTGTCCAGCAGCACTTCGCGGCGGTCGAACAGCCGGTCCGGGGTCCGGATCCTGGCGAATTCATCCCGCTCCCTTTCATGCCCGCCCAGTTGCGTCCCGAACCGCTCACGCAGTTTGAGGATGGACGCGCCCAGCTCGTCCTGATGACTCAGCAACTGCCAGGCTGCACCGCCCAGTTCCCCGATGGCATCCCGTTCATGGTCGTGGCCTGTGTTGTAGAACAACACATTGCCGCTATTGCGGGTCAGCAGGTAGGCGTGGGTGGTGAGGCCCGGGAACGGGCTTTCCACATCGGTTTCCCAGAGGTCGGCAAAGATCTGTTTCATGACAGGCTCCTTATGGTTTGCCAGTGAAGGTGGACCTATCCTGAAACCTCAACCAAACTTGAGGTAAACCATTCCAGCGCTTGTGTTTTTCTATGGCAAGGATAGCCCACCGCTATACCCACGCCAGAGCAGGCACGAGCCGTCATCAATGACAGGAGGAAGGCTGTCGTGGCCGGACCACTTAACCGTCAACTCAGTGTGGGAGAGGTCGCCAAACGCAGCGGCGTGGCGGTCTTCGCCCTGCATTTCTACGAGCAGAAGGGACTGATCACAAGCTGGCGAAACGCCGGCAACCAGCGTCGCTACCACCGGGACGTCTTACGGCGGATCGCGGTGATCAAGGTCGCCCAGCGCCTGGGTATCTCGCTGGCGGAGATCGGCGAGGCACTGGACTCACTGCCTACGGAACGGGCCGTGACTGCGGCCGACTGGCAGCGACTCTCCGAGCAGTGGCGGGCCCAACTGGATCACCGGATCAACCTGTTGATGGGATTGCGGGACCAGCTCAGCGACTGCATCGGGTGCGGGTGTCTGTCCATCGAGGCCTGCCGCCTGCGCAACCCGATGGACGAACTGGGGGATGCGGGGCCGGGTGCGCACCTGCTGGAGGGGGACGAATGAACGTCGGGACGCTCCGGTAACTACCGGGTCTCGGGGCACAGCCCGCCGGGCACCGTCATCACCCAGTCCCGGACAGCCTGGATGATGGGGTCGTCCCGCCGGTTTTCCGGGTAGACCAGGTGGAAGGCCTTACCTGCCAGTTCCGGACCGAAGGGCTGCACCAGACGGCC
Organism: Marinobacter sp. OP 3.4; assembly: GCF_036224885.1. Taxonomy (NCBI): domain Bacteria; kingdom Pseudomonadati; phylum Pseudomonadota; class Gammaproteobacteria; order Pseudomonadales; family Marinobacteraceae; genus Marinobacter; species Marinobacter sp. OP 3.4. The sequence goes on along the minus strand of NZ_JAVVLT010000115.1, from coordinate 3,250 downwards.
CTCCCTCAGTTCATCCTCGATCAGCTCGCGGCCGATCAGCGCCACCCCCTGAGCGCCGATGGCGGCGGCGATGACGTGGGTTTCGTCGGAAAACACCAGCCCCGCGCTCACATCCAGCCCCGGCACCTTCGCCTGCTTCTGCCAACTGGGCCAGTCCATGGGGGCAACCACGATGTTCTGGGGGTGGAAGTGGATCAAAGGGTGGTTGGGCAGGTCAGCCACCTCCGTGAGGTTCAGGTACGGGCTGCAGGCGGGCACGAAGGTGTTGTCCATCAGCTTTTCCGCCACCAGCCCGGGCCAGCGGCCGTCGCCGTAACGGATGGCCAGGTCCGCCGTTACCCCGTCCAGGGGCACCGCCTCATGGCTGGCGTGGATGCGCAGATCGATATCCGGATGGGACTCTCGCAACAGGCACACCCAGGACAGCAGCCAGCGTGAGGCAATGGCCGGCGTGGTGGACAGGGTGACCGTCCGGCGGGTGGGCGCGGCCTTCAGTCGCTCCACCACGCCGGCGATGTTGTCGAAGGCGGCTTCCAGCGACTGTTGCAACTCCCGACCCTGGGCCGTGAGTTCCAGTTGCCGGGGCTTGCGCACGAACAGGGCGATGCCCAACGCGTCCTCCAGGCTCCGGATCTGGTGACTGATGGCGGTGGCGGTCACCGACAGTTCCCTGGCCGCCTGCTTGGCGCTCTCATGGCGGGCGGCGGCCTCGAAGGCCCGCAGGGCGGACAGGGATGGGAGTCGCCGGGTGCTCATGGATGAATCCACCTCATCTATAGGTCGAAATAATCGTCGTTTGTCGACCCATGAAGTATGGGGATACGCTGAATTCGCTGTCAATCACAGATGAATTCAGATTACCAAGGAGCCCGACATGACCCATATCCTGCAACTGGACGCCAGCGCCCGCCCCGGCTTCGCCGGCATTGACGAGCATGGATCCCACAGCCGCGCCCTCACCCACCAGTTCGTCACCCAATGGCGTGCCCGACGCCCGGAGGACACGGTGACCCACCGGGACGTCGGCCTGACACCCCCGTCCTTTGTCAGCCACGACTGGATTGCCTCCGCCTTCACCCCAACGGAACATCAGCAACCCTGGATGGCGGACGTGCTGGCGGAAAGCGACGAGCTGATTGATGAACTGATTGCCGCCGACGTCCTGGTGATCGGCGCACCGCTCTACAACTTCGGCATGCCCGCCGCCCTCAAGGCCTGGGTGGACCTGGTGGTGCGCATGGACCGCACGGTGGCGTACGACGAGACCCGGCCGGAGGACCCGTTTACCCCGCTGCTGGCCGATAAACCCCGGCACGCGGTGATCCTCTCGTCCCGGGGTGGCGTCGGCTTCGAACCCGGCGGCGACATGGCGCACATGAACCACCTGGAGCCGGGCCTGACCACGGTGCTGGAGTTTATCGGCATTACCCGGATCCATCGCATCGCGGTGGAGAACCAGGAAGCCGGTGGCGAGTTGCTGGCGGAATCAGTGGCGAAAGCGGAACGTCAGCTTGAACACCTGGTCGACCAGTTGCAGACGTCCGTCCAGTCGACTAACCCCGAGCCCGCCTGACGGAAACCAGCCCCGGAAGGTACTGGGTGGCGGCCTGTTGGCAGAAGGGCATCAACAGGCCGCCAGCAAGTTCTGCGCATGCCGGCGCAACGCCACCTTCAGGCCCTCGGGCGCCAGGATGGTGAAGCGGACGGGCAGTTGCGACAGCCACCAGGCAAACCATTCCAGGCTGTCGGTGTGGGTGTTCATCAGCAGCCCGTCCTCATGGGCCTCGAACTGGCCGGAGCATTCCGGGATAAAGGTCCCCAGGGCCGACAGGGTCCTGCGATCGGCGTGCAGCAACACGGATACTTCATGGTCCTGCCCCCAGGAGGACAGGCTGTCCTGCAGGAAGGTCGCCGGATCGAAGTCCGCAGGTCGGCGGAAGGTCTCGGTGCAGGCCTGCACCTGATCAATCCGGTCCAGCCGGAAGGAACGCATGGCCTGGCGCAGGTGGCAGAAGCCGATCACGTACCAGCGCCCCTGGCGGAACACCACGCCATAGGGGTCGATGCTCCGGTCCATCAAGCCACGCTCCGGGGAGTGGTAGCGGAATGCCACGCGCCGGCTATCCTCCGCCGCGCTGGTGAGGGTCAGCAGGGCGTGGTCGTCCAGGCTGGGTTCGCCCCGGGGCAGGATCACCCGGGTGGTGTCGCGCACCGCACGCACCCGGCGCTTGAGATTGTCCGGCATCACCCGCTCCAGCTTGGCCTCGACCCCGGCAATGGCGGGGGCGTAGGCCGCCAGTCCCAGTTGCCGGGCCGCCAGCAACCCGAGGGCAATGGCCAGGGTTTCCTCGTCGGTGAACATCATCGGCGGTAGCTTGAAGCCGGCCACCAAGCTATAGCCGCCATAGCGCCCCTGCTCCGTGGTTACGGGAATGCCCAGTTCCTCCAGCACCGCGATATAGCGGCGCACGGTGCGGCGGTCCACCTCCAGGCGTTCCGCCAGCTCGGCGCCGCTGATTTGGCGGTGGGATTGCAGCAGCTCCAGGGCGGCCAGCACACGCGTCGTGGGTCCCGACATAATTGCCATCCTTTTCCGGGCCAATGATGAAATTTTGATGATCCCACTTATCTAGGACCGATTCTCTCCTAATTCCAGCCTAATCTGTTCCTGCACGCAGTAAACGCCAACACCAAGGAAGAGGAAAACGTCATGTCAGAACTCACTTTCTACACCAACCCCATGTCCCGTGGTCGTGTTGTCCGCTGGATGCTCGAAGAACTGGCCATACCCTATGAGACCGAGATCCTGGACTTTGAAGGGGCCATGAAGACGCCCGACTACCTGGCCATCAACCCCATGGGCAAGGTACCCACCATCAAACACGGTGACACCGTGGTCACCGAGGTGGCAGCCATCTGCACCTACCTGGCCGACCAGTTCCCGGGCAAGGGTCTGGCACCACCGGTCAATAGCCGGGAGCGGGGGCCCTACTACCGCTGGCTGTTCTTCATGGCGGGACCCTACGAGATGGCCACCAGCGCCAAGGCCTACGACTGGCGTATCGATGACGACAACGTGCAGGCCGTGGGCTGTGGCCGTCTGGAAGACGTTATCCAGACGCTGGAACAGGCCCTCCGGAAAGGCCCCTACATCTGCGGCCAGCAGTTCACCGCCGCCGACGTGCTGGTCAGCAGCTGTAGTGGCCCCCATTTAAACCGGACACCTTGGTAGAAGCAAAGGCCTAGGCAT
>NZ_JAVVLT010000114.1:0-32046 GCF_036224885.1 Marinobacter sp. OP 3.4 | reverse complement strand
CCCGGCGCCCCTCGGGGCGCCGGTTTTCCCGCCTGTTCACTCTCCCCGAATTGCCTTACAATCCGTTCCCGTTCAATGCCTGACCATCACCCCCTATCGGGAGCATCCATGCGAATCATTCTGGCCCCCATGGAAGGCCTGGTTGACGCCCCCATCCGGGAAACCCTGACTGGAGTCGGAGGGATCGACCGTAGTGTGACCGAGTTTATCCGGGTTACCCATGGCATGCTGCCGCCACGTATTTTCTACAAGTACGCCCCGGAACTGCACCACGGCTGCGTGACCCGGGCGGGCACGCCGGTGGCCATCCAGTTGCTGGGCTCCAACCCGGAAATGATGGGCCGGCACGGTGTTCGCGCCGTGGAGCTGGGGGCAGGGCAGGTGGACATCAACTTTGGCTGCCCCGCCAAGACCGTCAACAAGCACAAGGGTGGTTGCGTGCTGATGCGCGAACCCGAGTTGATGCACAACATCACCGCCGCCGTCCGCCGGGCCGTGCCGGCGCACATCCCGGTTACCGCCAAGATGCGCCTGGGTTATGACGACCGTTCCATGGGCATCGCCTGTGGCCAGGCCCTGCAGGACGCGGGCGCCGCCGAACTGGTCATCCACGCCCGCAGCAAGGTTGATGGCTACAAGCCACCGGCGTACTGGGAGGAAGTCGCCCGGGTGAGGGAAGTACTCGATATCCCGGTCATCGCCAACGGTGAAATCTGGACCGTGGACCAGTACTGGCGCTGCCGGGACATCTCCGGTTGTGACGATGTCATGATCGGCCGTGGCCTGATTGCCCGCCCGGACCTGGCTCGCCGGATCCGGGCCAGCCAGGCAGGGGAGCAGGTGGCATCCATGACCTGGCCCGAAGCTGTCGCGCTGATCGAGGATTACGCCGCCGCCCTGCAGACCCGCCTTGAGGACCGCTTTGTCACCGGTCGGATCAAACAGTGGCTCAATTACCTGCGCCTGGGGTTCACCGAAGCCGAGCAGTTGTGGCCCCGGGCCCGTAAGTTGCGGGATGTCGCCCCCATGCTGGCCTGCCTTGGCACGTCCGGTAGTGACCGCAAGGTTGCCTGATCCTTCCCTGTCCTTATCGTAACCTTCCCCGAAGCTCTGGTTGTTATTGAGGTTTTGCCGTAACCCCCGCCCCGGCGCCCTTGAAGTCAGGGCGAGCCGGGTCAAGGGTGGTTGGTAGACAACTCCCTTGTCCAGCCGACGGAGGCAAGCCGATGACGACCAACGCGGTAACATCACGCTCCAATCCAGATTCCTCTCCCGAGCATCGCAAGGTCTATCTCGTTGATGGCGCCAGGACGCCATTCCTGAAAGCCAGGGGCCGACCAGGGCCTTTCTCGCCGGTGGATCTGGCGGTGCAGTGCGGGCGCCCCCTGCTGATGCGCCAGACCGTCCCCGCCGACGCCTACGACCAGGTCATCCTGGGGTGTGTGAATGTGGTGCCGTCGGAAATGAACCCGGCCCGGGTGGCGGCCCTGAGGTTGGGCATGGGGGAAGCCATGCCCGCTTTCACGGTACAGATCAATTGCGGTTCGGGGATGCAGTCCCTGGACACCGCCTACAAGTACATTCGCGAAGGCAGTTCCGACCTCATCCTGGCCGGGGGCACCGAAGCCCTCAGTCACGCCCCCATGGTGCTGGGGCGGGATGCCGTGGACTGGCTGGCCGACCTCAACAGCGCCTCGTCCCCCCAGGATTACGCCCGGCAGGTGGCGGATTTCTCGCCCACCGACTTCAAGCCCCAGATCAGCCTGGAAAAGGGCCTGACCGACCCGGTGGTGGGCCTGAGCATGGGCCAGACCGCCGAAGTGCTGGCCCAGCAGTTCAACATCAGCCGGGAGGCCGCCGACCGGTACGCCGTCACCAGCCACCAGCGACTGGCCAGAGCCGTGGACGAGGGCTGGCTGGAGGACGAGGTGATTCCGGCAGTGGCATCCGACGGTACCCTGCACAAGCACGATGACGGGGTACGGCCCGACACCTCGCAGGACGCCCTGGCGGGCCTCAAGCCGGTATTCGAGCCGCCCTACGGCAAGGTCACCGCCGGCAACAGCTCCCAGGTCACCGATGGCGCCAGCTGGATGATCCTGGCTTCGGAAAAGGCCGTGGAAAAGTACGGCCTTGAACCCAGGGCGGTGATTGTGGACAGCGAATGGTCCGCACTGGACCCGAAGATCATGGGCCTGGGCCCGGTGCTCAGCGCCAGCGCCATCCTCAAACGCCATGGCAAGGGCCTGAACGACATGGACCTGTGGGAAATCAACGAGGCCTTTGCCGCCCAGGTGCTGGCCTGCCTGGAGGCCTGGGAGGACGAGGAATTTACCCGGACGGCCCTGGACCTGGACGAGCCCCTGGGCCGCCTGGATCGGGAACGGCTGAATGTGGACGGCGGCGCCGTGGCCATCGGCCATCCGGTCGGCACCAGTGGTAACCGTATCGTCCTGCACCTGATGAACGCCCTTCGCCGCAAGGGCCTGAAACAGGGTATGGCCACGGAATGCATCGGCGGCGGACAGTCCGGCGCCATGATGATTGAAGCCCTTTAGTTGCTGTTCCATTCGTTTTCCGGAAAGCCCCGCACGGGGCGAAGGAGGACACCATGACCGGTCACATTCTTCAGACACTGTCCACCCGTGAGATGGAACGGGGGCCGGCGCAGCCAACGGACAGAGCGGAATGGAGCCACTGGAGGCTCGTCCTGGACCAGCAGGGCGTTGCCTGGCTGACCTTCGACAAGCAGGATGCTTCTGCCAATGTGGTCTCCACGGAGGTGCTGGAAGAACTGGAATCCATTCTGGACCGTCTCGATCAGCAGCGCCCCGACGGCCTGGTGATCCGATCCGTCAAGGCCAGCGGTTTCTGCCTGGGCGCCGATATTGGCGAATTCAGTCAGTTGGAGTCCCGGAACGAGGCCGCTGAAAAGCTCGCCCGCGCCCACGACGTGGTCAATCGCCTGGAACAGGCTTCCTATACCACCGTGGCGGTGATCCATGGCGCCTGCCTGGGCGGTGGCCTGGAGCTGGCCCTGGCCTGTGACTACCGCCTGGCGATCCCCGGGGCCAAGCTTGGTTTCCCGGAAGTGAAGCTGGGGCTGCACCCCGGGCTCGGTGGAACTGCCCGGCTGACCCGCCTGATAGACCCCATGGAAGCCATGACCCTGATGCTCACCGGTAAGACGGTTCCCCACCAGAAAGCCCTGAAACTGGGTATCGTCGATCAGGTGCTGGAAGAGCGCCACGTCGCGGCGGCCGTTGCCGCCGCCGTGAACGGTGATATTGATCCGGCAGGCCATGGCCTGCGGGGCAGGGTGCTCAGCACCCGCCCGGCTCGGCAGTTGGAGACGAGGCAGATGCGGTCCAAAAGTGCCGAAAAGGCCCCGCCGGAACACTATCCGGCGCCGGAAGCCCTGATCCGCCTGTGGGAAAAGCATGGGGGGGACGACAACGCCATGCTCCGTGCGGAGGTGGACTCCTTTGCCCACCTGCTGATGACGGAAACCTCCCGCAACCTGGTGCGGGTCTTCTTCCTGCAGGAAAAAATGAAGGGCCTGACCCGTACTGGTGCGGAACCGGTCCGCCATGTCCACGTGGTGGGGGCCGGCGAAATGGGGGCGGACATCGCTGGCTGGTGCGCGTTCAATGGCCTGTCCGTCACCCTGTTCGATATGGAACCGGAAAAGGTGGCCAGGGCGGTCGGCAAGCTGTCGGACCTGTGCGACCGGAAACACCGCTCACCCGGCCAGCGCCGGGAGATTCTCGACCGTCTGATACCCGACTTCGGCAACAACGGGGTTGAACATGCGGATCTGGTGCTGGAGGCGGTTCCCGAGAAGGTGGACATCAAGCAGAAGGTCTACGAGGAGGCCGAGGCGCGGATGAAGGATTCCGCCATCCTGGCCACCAACACCTCCAGCATTCCCCTGGAAACCCTCCGGGACAAGCTGAAGGAGCCCGGCCGGCTGGTGGGGCTGCACTTCTTCAATCCGGTGGCCATGATGCCGCTGGTGGAGGTGGTGAACCATGACCGGGTCGACCAGGACCTGGTCAGCCGCGCCATGGCCTTTACCGGCCAGATTGATCGACTGCCGGCCCCGGTAACCACGGCTCCCGGGTTCCTCGTCAATCGTGTGCTCACTCCCTACCTGATGGAAGCCATGGTGATGCTGGACGAGGGCATCAGCGCCGAAACCATCGACCGGGAAGCGGAGAAGTTCGGCATGCCGGTGGGGCCGGTGGAACTCGCCGACCAGGTGGGACTGGATATCTGCCTGAGCGTGGCGACGATGCTCCGCGACCGGCTGGACACACCTATGCCACCTCCGCCGGCGTGGCTTGAAGAGCGGGTGGAAAACGGCGATCTGGGCCAGAAGACCGGCAAGGGCCTGTATCAGTGGAAAAAAGGCAAGGCGGACAAGAAGGACAAGGTGCCCAGCGCACCGAAGGACACCCTAGACCGCCTCCTGCTGCCCATGCTCAATGCCTGCCAGGCCTGTCTCCGGGAGGAGGTTATCGAGAACGGGGACCTGGCGGACGGCGCCATGATCTTCGGCACCGGCTTCGCCCCGTTCCGGGGTGGTCCCATGGCCTATGCCCACCGGCGGGGAGCCGCCGATATCCGCCGCACCCTCGATACCCTGGCGCAACGTTATGGTGACCGCTTCAGTCCCGACCCTGGCTGGCCCCGGGACGATACCGGTGAGACCGAAAGCGGCCCCAGGCAGGCGGCCAGCTGACCACCTGCCTTCGGTTGATGGAGAGCCATGAATGGGCACGGCAGATAGGCTATGGTGAAGGCAGTGGTGCAGGACCATCGCTGTGTCGTATAACCGGGAGTGGATACTGGATGTCTGCCATTGAGGAGGGCTTTGCAATGCGGGGTATGAAGGAAAGACTACGTTTGGCGGGGACGATCGTGCTGTCAGCATCGGCGATGATGATGGCCGCCGTCAGCCAGGCCAGCGACGGGGCGGTCAAGGTGACGCCCCTGGGCAGTCATGACGGCGAGTTCTGTGCCATGGACCGGGCACTGGTCTTCGAGGATCCCAACGGGACCCGCATCCTGTACGACGCGGGCCGTACGGTGGCGGGCGCCGATGATCCACGCCTGGGGAATATCGATGTGATCCTGGTGTCCCACATGCATGGGGATCACGTGGGAGACCGTCGCATTGCCGGAACCGGTAAGGGCTCCTGTGGCCGTCCCGAGGTGCCGGTGGCGACGTTACCGCAGTCCAATACCGTTGATATTGCCGTGGCCAAAGGGTCGACCATTGTCACCGGCAGTGAAATGCCCGCGTTCTTTGCCGCCAAACTGGAGAAGGCCGGTGGTGACGCTTCCAGATCTCAGCTGGTGCGGTTTGGCGCCGAACGGGAGGTCGGTGGCGTGGCCATCACCACGGTGCCGGCGGTGCATAGCAATGGCGTGGCCCCGTCCTTCCTGGAAGGGCCGCTGGCGGAACATCTGAAGGCAGCCGGTGTGACCGCCAGTGTTGGGCCGCCTACCGGCTACGTGCTCACCTTCAGCAACGGCCTGGTGGCCTACCTGTCCGGTGATACCGGCATTACCGCCGAGCAGAAACTGGTGGTGGGCGAGCATTACGGAGCCGGTCTGGCGGTGATGAACATTGGTGACACCTATACCACCGGGCCGGAGGAAGCGGCCTACGTGATCAACGACCTGATCAGGCCTAAATCGGTCATCGCGTCCCACGCCAACGAACCGGCCACTGAAAGTGGCAAGGTGCGTGATGGCACCCGTACCCGGCAGTTCATGGACGCTGTCGGGGTGCCAGTGCATGTGCCCCTGAGTGGCCGCACCATGGCCTTCGACCGTGACGCCAACTGTGTGTCTGGTTGCCAGTGACCATGGCCGTGGCCGCCGCTGACGGTCAGGCCGGCTCCGTGGCCTGTCCCTGCCCCCTGAGCTGGACAACGTCGGCCCGGGGCGGGGCACCGAACATGCGGCTGTACTCCCGGCTGAAATGGGACGGGCTCTCATAGCCGACCCGATAGCTGGCGGTGGCCGCCTCCAGGCCCTCTGCCAGCATCAGTCGCCTCGCCTCGTGCAGGCGGAGTTTCTTCTGGAACTGCAGGGGCGACATGCGGGTCACCTGCTTGAACGTGTGGTACAGGGTGGATTCGCTCATGTTGACGGTCCGGGCCAGCTCACGAACCCGTAAGGGCTGGTCGTAACCATCCTTTAATGCCGAGATGACCCGGGAAATCCGGTGTGCCTGGGAGTCGGTGGCGGCAAACTTGCGCATGCGCGGGCCCATTTCCCCCATCAGGCTCCGGTAGATGATCTCCCGACGGGCCAGGGGCGCGAGCACGGGAATGTCCGCCGGCGTATCCAGCAAGCGCAGCAGCCGATAGAGGGAATCCTGCATGGCCTCGTCCATCGGCGACATGCACAGGCCGCATTCCACTTCACTACAGATCTCGCCAGCATCATACCTGGGCACCTTGTCGCCCAGTTCCATCAGCAGGTCCGCCACTTCCTCCGGCGGTACGGTGAGTTTTGCCGCCAGGTAGGGGAGTTCGGGGGTGGCGTGCTCCACCTGCCCCAGTACCGGCAGGTGAACGGAGCTGGCCAGGTAGGTCAGGGGGGTGTACTCGATCCGACGGTCGCCGAACTCTATGGTCTTGGTGCCCTGGATGACGAAACACAGGGACGGTTCGTACACTGAAGACGCGCAACTGGTGGGCTGGTCGCTGCGGATCAGCTCCACGCCTTCGATGGCGGAATCCTGTATACCCTGCTGGTTGGTCCATTGGCTGACCACGCGGGCCAGTTGTTGCTGGGTAGTGCTGGTGGGACGGGTGGAAAATCCGGGCATGATGGCAGTCATTCGGCGCTCCTCCTTGTCGGCGGAAGTATAATCCTTCGCAGCCTGAATCGTACGTTTATTCAGGTACCCTTTGCAGGATCAGGCAATCAACGGACAGAAATCGGCAACCCGTTCCTCCCAGCCCGTCCCAGTCATCGACGGGCAAGTGAAATGTGAAACAGGACTGCAACCGTACCGTCACTATAGCGGTTTCTCCCCCCATTTAGCCCGGTTTTCGTTACTGGCAAGAGGCAGTTACAGAATCAGGCAATCTTCCGGCAGTAACCCGCTACCGCCACACTCCCTGTCGTCTCTATCTTAGATGATCCTCCGGAAGGGGTAATCGCCCTTGCCGGTTGAGGCCTTGATAGGCCATCGCTATGACAACCATGAAAAGAATCCAGAAGGCCATGGTTGACCTCAAGTTAACTTGAGGAAATAGATTGAATGTCGAATCACCCCCCAGCCAACCGACTTGTTGTTCGATCCAACCCGGATCATTCAGTGGACGGGAACGCCCAAAAGGCGGCCCGAAAGACATTGCGGAGCGAGGAACCATGGAAAGTCTGACAGAAAAGAACTTCAGCACAATCAGCCGGGCGCTGGCCCTGACTGTTCTGCTGGCAACCACGCTGGCCGGCTGTCGCGCCCAGAGCGAAGAGACCGCGGCGGCACCACCGCCACCGGAGGTGGATGTGGCCGAGGTGGTGATCCGCCCGGTAACCCTGTGGGAATCGTTTACCGGTCGTGTCGAAGCGGCGGAAACGGTGGACCTGCGACCCCGGGTCAGCGGCTATATCCAGGAAGTGGCCTTTGAGGAAGGGGAACTGGTGGAAGCCGGGGACCTGCTGTTCCAGATCGACCCACGCCCCTATGAGGCCAGGGCGCAAGCGGCCCGGGCGGATCTGGCCCAGGCCAGGAGCGGACTGGAGCTGGCCCGCAGCGAGGCCAGGCGCGCCAGCACCCTGCTGGAAAGCCGCGCCATCTCCCGGGAGGAGCACGACCAGCGCCAGGCGGCACTGATGAACGCCCGGGCGCGGGTCGATGCGGCAGAAGCCGCCCTGGATAGCGCTGAACTGGACCTGGAGTACACCCGGGTAACCGCACCGGTCAGCGGCCGCACCGGTCGCGCCCTGGTGACCCGGGGCAACCTGGCCAACGCCGACCAGACACTGTTGACCACGGTGGTGTCGGTGGACCCGGTGCACGTTTATTTCCAGGCGGATGAAAAGACCGCGTTCGAGAGCCGGCAACTGATGGCCAGCGGCCATGCCCAGGCCCTGCGTATCGCCCTTGATGGCGGGGATGGTGAGGCGTATCGGGGGCAGCTCGATTTCATCGACAACCGTCTGAACCCTGAAACCGGCACCCTGCAGTACCGGGCGGTACTGGACAATCCCGACGGTCTTATCCGGCCCGGCCAGTTTGCCCGGGTGGAAATGCCGGTGGCAGAGCTGGACCAGGCCCTGCTGGTGACTCGCAAGGCAGTGCTCACCGACCAGGACCGGCGGTATGTCTACGTGGTGGATGACAGCAACCTTACGGCGCGCCGGCAGGTCACCACCGGTCGCCAGGTGGATGACCTGCTGGTGATCCGTGACGGGCTCAACAGTGGTGACCGTGTCATCGTCAATGGCGTGCAGAAGGTCTTCGGTGCCGGTATGGAAGTGAACCCGCAACGGGTTGCCATGGAAGCACCGGACTCACCCCAGGACGACACCATCGCGGTGGTCCAGCCCTGACTCCGGCCCGGCCCTGAACCGGCCGGGTCGATTTCCGGCACATTGAATGATTAAAACAGGTGTCCCGGTCAGGGGCGCCACCCAGGAGTTATTGCCATGAATTTCTCCCGATTTTTCGTGGACCGGCCCATCTTTGCGGCGGTCCTGTCCATAATTATCTTCGCGATCGGCCTGATCTCCATTCCCAACCTGCCGGTCAGCGAGTACCCGGAGGTGGTGCCGCCCTCGGTGGTGGTGCGCACCGTCTATCCCGGCGCCAACCCCAAGGAGATCGCCGAGACCGTGGCGACGCCGCTGGAAGAAGCCATCAGCGGCGTTGAAGACATGATGTACTTCAAATCCGTGGCCGGATCGGACGGGGTCCTGCAGATGACCGTTACCTTCCGGCCCGGCACCGACGCGGAGGACGCCACGGTGCGGGTGCAGAACCGCGTCAGCCAGGCCGAGGCCCGGTTGCCCGAGGCGGTGCGGCGCCAGGGCGTGACCACCCAGAAGCAGTCGCCCACGTTCCTGATGGTGGTGCACCTGACATCGCCGGATGCCACCTACGACACCCTGTATCTGCGCAACTATGCCCGTTTGCACGTACGGGACCGGCTGGCCCGTATCCAGGGAGTGGGGGACGCGCAGATCTTCGGCGGTGGTGACTACGCCATGCGGGCCTGGCTGGACCCGGAACGGGTCGCCGCCCGGGGCCTGACCGCCAGTGACGTGGTCCGTGCCATGCGGGAGCAGAACGTCCAGGTCTCCGCCGGCCAGATCGGCGCTGAACCGGTCCCGGACAGCGATTTCCTGACCCTGATCAACGCCCGTGGGCGTCTGGAAACCGTCGAGGAGTTCGGGAACATCGTGCTCAAGCGGGGGGATAACGGGGAACTGCTGCAACTGGAGGACGTGGCCCGGCTGGAGATGGGGGCCGGTGACTATACCCTGCGCTCCCAACTGGACGGTAAGGACGCGGTGGCCATCGGTATCTTCCAGGCGCCCGGCGCCAATGCCCTGAACATCCGCGAGCAGGTGGTGGCCACCATGGACGAACTGGAAACCCGGTTCCCCGACGGGGTCGAGTACGAGGCGGTGTATGACACCACCATCTTCGTCAGCGACTCCATCAAGGCCGTGGTGGCCACCCTGCTGGAAGCCGTGCTGCTGGTGGTGCTGGTGGTCACCCTGTTCCTGCAGACCTGGCGGGCGTCCATTATTCCGTTGCTGGCGGTGCCGGTGTCCGTGGTGGGTACCTTTGGCGCCCTCTACCTGCTCGGCTACACCATCAATACCCTGACCCTGTTCGGGCTGGTGCTGGCCATCGGTATCGTGGTGGACGACGCCATCGTGGTGGTGGAGAACGTCGAACGCAATATCGAGGAGGGCCTGCGACCACTGGCGGCGGCCCACCAGGCCATGAAGGAGGTCTCCGGCCCCATCATCGCCATCGGCCTGGTGCTGTGCGCGGTGTTCGTGCCCATGGCCTTCCTGTCCGGCGTTACCGGCCAGTTCTACCGGCAGTTCGCGGTGACCATCGCCATCTCCACGGTCATATCCACGATCAATTCGCTGACCCTGTCACCGGCATTGGCGGCCATGTTGCTCGAGCCCCACAGTGCTCCCAAGGACCGGCTGCAGAGGATGATCGATTTCCTGTTCGGTTGGCTGTTCCGACCCTTCAACCGCTTCTTCAATGCCAGTGCGGAAAAGTACCAGGGTGGGGTGTCCCGTTCCCTGCGCCGCCGTGGCGCGGTGTTCATGGTCTACGCCCTGCTACTGGTCGGGACCGGCCTGATGTTCAGGACCGTGCCGCCGGGCTTTATCCCGGTCCAGGACAAACTCTACCTGATGGCCGGGGTGATCCTGCCGGAAGGGGCGTCCCTGGACCGGACCGACGAGATGCTGCAGCAGGTGAGCGATATCGCCATGGAAACCGACGGTGTGGAGCATGCCATCGCTTTCCCGGGGCTGAATGCCCTGCAATTCACCAACACCTCCAACACCGGGGTGGTGTTCTTTCCCCTCAAGCCATTTAACGAGCGCAGCCTCAGCGCGGCGGAGATCAACGCCCGCATCAACCAGCAGATCGGGGGGCTGAAGGAAGGCTTTGCCTTCTCGTTCATGCCGCCGCCGATCCTGGGGCTGGGCAATGGGTCCGGCTACCAGCTGTTTATCGAGGACCGGGGCAACCTGGGCTACGGGGCCCTGCAGAATGCGGTCAACCAGTTCCAGGGTGCCATCAGCCAGACACCGGGCATGGGCTATCCCATCAGCAGTTACCAGTCCAACGTACCGCAACTGGACGCGGAAGTGGACCGGCTGAAGGCGAAGGCCCAGGGCGTGCCGCTGACGGAACTGTTCGACACCCTGCAGACCTACCTGGGGTCCACCTACGTCAACGACTTCAACCGTTTCGGACGGACCTGGCAGGTGATTGCTCAGGCCGACGCCCCCTACCGGGACAGTGTCGAGGATATTGCCCGCCTGCGCACCCGTAACGACCAGGGCGAGATGGTGCCCATCGGCTCCATGGTGGACATCCGCCAGACCTTCGGGCCGGACCCGGTGCTGCGGTACAACGGTTACCCGGCGGCGGACCTGGCCGGCGAGGCAGACCCCAGAGTGCTGTCCTCGGCCCAGGCCATGGACACGCTGAGGGCCCTGGCGGACGAGACGCTGCCAGCCGGCATGGCGTTCGAGTGGACGGACCTGAGCTATTAGCAGGCCACCCAGGGCAATGCCGCGCTGGTGGTGTTCCCCCTCGCCATCCTGCTGGTGTTCCTGGTGCTGGCGGCCCTCTATGAAAGCTGGACCCTGCCGCTGGCGGTGATCCTGATCGTGCCCATGTGCATGCTCTCCGCGCTGATCGGGGTCTGGTTTGGTGGCGGCGACAACAACATCTTCGTCCAGGTGGGCCTGGTGGTGCTGATCGGCCTTGCCTGCAAGAACGCCATCCTGATCGTGGAGTTTGCCCGGGAGCTGGAACTGCAGGGCAGGGGCGTTGTGGAGGCAGCGCTGGAGGCCTGCCGGTTGCGGCTGCGGCCCATCATCATGACCTCCATCACCTTCACCGCCGCCGTGGTGCCGCTGGTGCTGGCCACCGGTGCCGGCGCGGAGGTTCGCGAGGCGCTGGGCACCGCCGTATTCGCTGGCATGATCGGGGTGACCCTGTTCGGGTTGTTCCTGACACCGGTGTTCTATGTGGCCCTGCGCAAGCTCTCCGGTAGCCGTCCACTGAAGAGTCACCACACGTCCACCCTGTCACCTGGCGAGGCTGAAGATGATCAGGACCAGAATTTACTTCCGGGAGGTAGCCATGCTTAAGGCATTCACCATAACCGGCCTGCTGTTCCTGCTGGCGGGTTGCGCCGTGGGGCCGGATTACGAGAAGCCGTCTACGCCAGAGCCGGCGGAGTTCGAGGCCGGTCGTCAGACAGTGGCAGGGGAGATGAACCCGCAGCGGTTCTGGCAGGGGTTTGATGACCCGCTGCTGGCACAACTGATCGACCAGACCCTGGCGGCCAACCATGACCTGGCCATTGCCGTGGCCCGTTATGACCGGGCGGCCGCCCTGCTGTATGGCGCCGAACGGAACCAGTGGCCCAGCCTGACGGCCAGCGGATCGGCTTCGGAACAACACCTGGCGGACATTGAACAGTCACCGCCGGGAACCGGCCCTGACCGGATACAGCGATACCAGGTCGGGGTGGCCGCCGAGTGGGAGCTGGACCTGTTCGGCCGGCTGCGCCGGGCCACCGAGGCCCAACGGGCGGAACTGGAGGCCGCCGGCGCCGACCTGGGCACCGTCCAGGTGGCGCTGGTTGGCCAACTGGCCAGCAGCTACTTCGAACTGCGGGGTCTGCAACAGCAGTACCGGGTGGTGCAGCAGAGTGTGGAACTGCAGCAACAGTCCCTGGATATTGTCGAGGCCCGGCTGGACGCCGGTCGTGGTACCGATTTTGACGTGGTACGTGCCCGCGCCCAGGTGGAGCGCACCAGTGCCGAGTTGCCCCGGCTGCAGGCTGGCATCCGCGCCGCCATGCACCGTATCGCGGTGCTGACCGGGCAGCCCCCGGTGGCCCTGGTGGACACCCTGTCACCTGCCGTGGGCCTGCCCGAGGCACTGCCGGAGATTCCGGTGGACACCCCGGGCGACGTGTTGCGACGTCGCCCCGATATCGCGGCGGCGGAACGACGGTTGGCGGCGGCCACCGCCCGTGAGGGCGTGGCCACCGCCGACCTGTTTCCACGCTTCACGCTGGCCGGACTGCTGGGTTCCGTAGCGGCGGATACCAGTGATCTGCTCAGCGGCCCGGCCGAGTCCCGGCGTGTGGTCCTGGGCATCGACTGGACCTTCCTGGACCACGACCGGGTCCGTGCCCGTATCGAGGCGGCCGGCGCCGACAGCCGTGCCGCCCTTGCCAGCTACCAGCAGGCGGTACTGGTGGCCCTGGAAGAGGCGGAGACCCGGCTGGTGCGGTACCAGCAGGCCCAGGAGCGGGAAGGACGCCTGGAGCGGGCCATGGCCGACGCGGAAACCGCGGTGGAACTGGCCCGTACCCGTTATGAACAGGGGCTTATCGGCTACTTCGAGCTGCTGGCGGCGGAGCAGGAGTTCACCACGACCCGGGACCAGGCGGTGCGCAGCCGGACCGAGGTCATCCTGGCCATGGTGGATGTGTACCGGGCGCTGGTGGGGGCGCCGGGGTAGGTCAGGCGGGCCTCCCGGTAAGCGGCCCTGGCGTTTGACAGCGACGACGGCTTCAATGAAAGCTGCATGAAAACCGGCGGCCTGGCCGGTTGGTGACAACCTCCGGGCCGCTGGTTATGTGTCCCGGTGTTGACCGATGCCCCGCCTGGAATAAAGGAGCCGCCATGACCGACCCGAATATCGACCAACCGCTGACCCTCAGGATTGGCCACGAGGAGCTGGTGATCCGGCGTCGCTATGAGCTATTGAGCATCACCAACGACTTCCTGATCGCGATCTGGTTCCTGGTGGGCAGCATACTCTTCCTGTTTCCGGAGTATGAGACGGTGGCCATCTGGCTGTTCATCATCGGCAGTTTCCAGTTCCTGATCCGTCCCACGATCCGGCTGGCCAGCCACATCCACGTTCAGCGGGTTCCCCCGAGCCACTGGGATAACTGACGATTGTGCATTAGTGCCTGTGCGCCGGGCAGTTCCGGTACGGTGTCATAGTGGGGTATGCTGGACCGCTCAGGTGCATGGATGATTTTTGAAAAGGAGTGGCAATGAAGGTTCTGGTGGCGTTAATCCTCGGGTTGGGAATGATCGTGTCGGCGTCGCTGCTAAAGGATGGCCTGACGGAAATGCGCACCGGTGATCGGTACGTAACCGTAAAGGGCGTGGCCGAGCAGGAGGTGAATGCGGACCTGGCGTTATGGCCCATACGCTTTGCCGCCACCGGCGAGACCCTGGAGGAGGCCCGGGAGAAGGCCCGTAGCAGCCGCGATGGCGTGATGGCCTTCCTCAAGCTCCAGGCCATCGACGAGGACTCGGTGGAACTCCAGCGCATGGATGTGGTGGACACCCACGCCAATCCCTACCAGCCGGAGAACGGCGCCCGCAAGTTCATCATCACCCAGGTACTGATGGTGCGTACGGAGGCCGTGGACAAAGTACGCCAGGCCGCCCAGGGTGTCAGCGACCTGGTGGACTCCGGGGTGATCCTGTCGTCGGACTATGGCCCCACCGGTCCCACCTACCTGTTTACCCGACTCAACGACATCAAGCCGGACATGATCTCAGAGGCCACGGCGGCCGCCCGGGAGTCCGCACAGCAGTTCGCCCGGGATGCCGACGCCGAGCTGGGTGGTCTGCGCCGGGCCAACCAGGGGGTATTCCAGATCCTTGCCCGGGACCAGGCCCCCGGTGTCACCGCCGAACAGCAGCCGGTCAAGACGGTGCGGGTGGTGTCCACCTTCGACTATTACCTGGAATAGCTCTTACCTGCGAATAGCTCTCTCAACTCAACGAATCGAGGGATTCGCCGGCGTAGTTCTGTTTGAGCAATGCCACGGCGGCCTCGCCAAAGTGTTCGAACCAGAACTCCCCCAGGGCCTTCAGGTTGCTGATGTTCTTGGGGGAAATGTTGTCCATGTCATCGGCCACGGTGAGCTGGAAGCCAGGCATCTTGGCCAGGGGTGAGTTGACCCGGATGTAGTGTCCCTGGCGGCAGAAGGTCATGGCCTGATAGGCGGACACCTGTTCATTGCCCAAAAGGTTGAAGATCTTGCCGTGGCCAATCCAGCCCAGGGCGCCCCAGGTCGCTGAATCCTGACCTGGAACAAACCGCGTGGGTTTGCCG
Source organism: Marinobacter sp. OP 3.4 (assembly GCF_036224885.1). Lineage (NCBI taxonomy): Bacteria > Pseudomonadati > Pseudomonadota > Gammaproteobacteria > Pseudomonadales > Marinobacteraceae > Marinobacter > Marinobacter sp. OP 3.4. Next base: position 17,150 of record NZ_JAVVLT010000114.1, on the reverse strand, counting down.
GTACCCACGGAGAGCATCTGGAGGTTTTCCAGGGTGGCGCCATCGCAGTGGCGAAGCGCCTCGGCCATGGCACAGACGCTGGGATTGTTGCTGATCACGCCCCCGTCAACCAGCCAGTCCTCGTCCCCGCTTTCCAGGTAACGCACCCGCTTGGTGGGGAAATAGGTGGGGGCGGCGGATGAGGCATCCACCACGTCGGCGGACTTGAGCTTGCGGTATTCCGGCTTGGTGCTCTTGAGCACCACCGGGTGATTGCACTCCACCCCATGGGCGACGGCCAGCACGTGTTTGTTGTCAGGCACATCGTCCAGGGTGTGGTCACCAAAATACTCCCTGAGTACCTTGCTCTTGCCTTTGCCCTCGTATTTGGGGGCATTGATGCCGTCAAGCTCGAACCAGCCCCGGTTCTCCGTAAAAATCATCCTCGCGGTCGTCACGTTATACAGTTCCGAGATGGCTTCCATGGTCAACTCGGTGGTGGCCAGGGCCACCGCGATAATGGCACCAGTGCTGGTGCCGGCCCAGAGATCCACGGTTTTCCTCAGGTCCAGGTTGTCCTTCTTCAGTTCCTTCTCAACCAGCGTGAGGAAGCGGGCAGTGGCGGCACCGCGTATGCCGCCGCCGTCCAGCGAGAGGATGGTCTTTTTCATACGTCTGCTCCTTGCTATGCGCCGTCCGGCGCGAACGGGTCAGGCGGCCCGGCTCAGGGAATGGTGGTCGTGCTCGAACCGGACGCCGGCAAGGTTGCCTTCTATCCACTGGATCGAGCCTGTCTGGGGCCGTTGGCTGCCCACCGTCAGGCTGATTTCGTCCCCCACCGAAACCGACCGGGAGAAGACTTTCAGCAGGGCGCCATCATCGGACAGGTTCTTGAGATAGGCCGGTATCTGGGCATCCCGGAGGGCGACTTTCAGTCGACGCCCGACGTGGGTCCGTTCGGCCCGGCGACGGTCGGAATTCTGTTGTACGCGGCCAAACTCGATAAACACGTAGGCGACGAAGAAGCCGATGACCGCTCCCCGGAAGAGCCCGAACACAGCCGCCGTCGCAATACTGCCCGGGGTGATGGTCCATTCTTCCGCATGGACTCCCGCATGGAGATGGACCAGCACGCTGAAGATCACGGAGGCCAGGCCGTAATACACCGCCAGTCGCATCGACAGCCGAAGGACCTCCGACTGATCCGACACCGTGCGCTTGAGGGTGGCGATGGTGACCGCCGACAGCAGCCCGAAGTTGATGGCCAGCCAGAGGTAATGGGGCTGGAACGTCTCCCGGGCAAACAGGAAGAAGGCGCAGGCGCTGAGGGTCGAGAAGACGAACGCCAGCAGGTAGGCCATCAGGCTGCGCCGACCCAGGGTCGGCTCCAGGATTTCATTGAAGAAAATGCCGAAGCCGAAGGCCATGACGAAAGAGAACCATGAGCCCGACGTCCAGTCATAGATCCGCTCCATGGTGAACCAGCGCCCCGGGGGGCCGGGAAAACCCGTGACGTCAAACAGCACCAGCCCCAGCATGGTGACCACGGCGCAACAGGCCAGGAGTACCGACCCGGTCAGCAGTACCGGCATGATCAGTTTGCCGTTCTGCTCCTTGGGGCGGGACACCGGGAAGCCGGCCTCATTCAGTGCCCGGTAACGCTGAGTGGCATTCGGCTGTTTCTTGACCGTATAGCAGGCGTAGATCTCCGCCAGCCGGGCCAGCTCCATATCCAGCTCGTCCCGGTACGGGGCCGGGGACAGTTCATTCCCTGAATTGCCCAGGGTGGGAATGATGGTGGCGATTTCCTTGAACCGTTTCTCCTGGTTTGCCAGGTACTCCAGGTCCTGGGATTTTGGTGAAAGATCCCGGATCTGCTCAATGATATACAGCCCCGAGAGGGTTCGTGTCGCCAGTTCGTTGGCGTCGGTATCGGGTTCGTTGAGGCACCGGTCCCAGAAAGCTGCCTGTTCCGTCTGCCGGACATCCCCGGACAGGTTGCTGGTATAGATCCGTGAGTGATCCAGCCCGTCAATACTGTCGATGATGGCTGCCCTCAGGGCCAAAGCCTCCCTGGGAATCCGTGCCAGGTTGAGCAGGTAACCCCGCCAGCGGCTGTCGGCCCGGTCCACAATGGGAATGCTCAGGGCGGTCACCAACATGACCACCGCAATGGCGAAATTGCTGTTGAGTATGGTCGGGTCGATGGGTTGCCCCTGACCACCCGGCCCGAAAATTAATGGGAAGTACTGTTGGATATTGGGGATCTGGCTCAGGGCAAAGCCCAGGAAGATGAAGGTCGCCAGATAGGTCAGGCTGAAGAACAGGAACGTCAGGTCGTTGATATAGCCGGACGGACGACCGCTGAAACTGCCTCCATAATCCGCAGGCCACTGATTGAAGCGTGGCAGGAAAACCAGTAGGTACACCAGTCCCACCACCACCAGGTTGGTGATAAGCTGCTGATCCATTTCAAACTCCCCTTAAGGACCTGCTTCCTGCAGACGCAGGGTGTCCATAAACGGATTGCATAATGTACGCCAATGCGTTTTTATAAGTTAAAAATCAATAAATAACAGTTAATTACAGGCTCTTCTTTATAGCACCGTAAAGGATGGTGCTGGTTCGTGGCCATTGTCCCTGCCTGGCACGGGGGGACTGCCTTTCACACCTATATGATTTTCATGAACTAATGACGCTTTATAGTGGTTTGTTATGTGTATTTCCTACTTATGCGGGGTGGTTTGTTAACTAACTCGACGCTAAAAACGCCTTCTTTTAACGACATATATGCCCGTGGTTGCCGAAGTTTATTCCGTGCTGTCAGTAAGATAGCGATTGGGTATCGATAGATATTCGAGCAAGATTAATGATTTGCAATAAATTCGGACAGTCGTGTCAACAACCACTGAGCCAATGGGAGAAGCCAGGACTGACCAGCTCTCCCCATCAGCATAGGTGGTAAGCAAACTGACATGAACTGAAAAATCTGCTGAACTGACGGCAACCGTCATGGTCGGGCCGTTGCGTCCGGCCATGGCGAATGGCCCCTTGTGTCGTGGGACGGCTCCCGGGCTGCTAGGATAACCGGTGTTTTGCCGATATCCGCCGGAGAGCAGCCCCCATGCCCGACACCCCTGCCATTTACCTGGCCGGCCCGGAAGTCTTCCTGGATGAAGACATGCGGACGGCCATCATTACCGAAAAGCAAATCATCCTGAGGCGTCTGGGCATGGTCGGCCTGGACCCGATGGATAATGAACTGTCGTTGTCCGACGACACTCCTCCAGCCGAAAAGGCGCTGGCCATCTACCGGGCCAACAGGGACCTGATGGATCGGTGCGACGGCGCGCTGGTCAACCTGACCCCTTTCCGTGGCCCCAGCGCTGATGCCGGCACCGTGTTCGAAACCGGCTACCTTGCCGCCCTTGGCACGCCCATGATCGGCTACACCCTGTCCGCGGAGGACTACCAGCACCGCGTTCCGCAACCAGGCCAGGTTGGCGTGGATGACCACGGCAGGGCTATCGAGCAGTTCGGGCTGATGGACAACCTGATGATCGAGGCCGGAATCCTCGGCACCGGCGGTCAGGTCTTCCGGGGCTCTCAGACCTTTCTCAGGCGTGGCGAGTTGTTTGATACGGTGCTTTTCGAAACATCCGCCAGGGCGTTGTGGCCCATGCTGGGCGCCTGATTTCCCGACCCTGGTCTGCCATTGTAAATTGTTACAAAAAACATCTATTGAGCCGGTATCTTTCCATAGACTCTGATCCATACTGAACGGGTTGTCGGTATGAGAGGGGTATCGCATGTTGTTCGCGCTGAAACGTTCGGAAAAGATCGCTGCAAATGAACCCGAGATTGCAAACCGGGACCGGGAGTTCGAGGCAATCCGCCAGAACATCGGTTATATCGAGTTCACCCCGGACGGTCGTATCCTGGATGCCAATGACCTGTTCCTGGGCGTAGTCGGCTACGCACGGAACGACATTATCGGGCAGCATCACCGGATGTTCTGCAAACCGGAGTATGTCCACAGCGACGATTACCAGCGGTTCTGGGAAAGCCTGGCCAACGGCGAGGGCCACAATGGCTCCTTTGAGCGACTCAAGCGCAATGGCGAAGTGTGCTGGCTGCAGGCCTGCTATTTCCCGGTTATGGATGCCGACGGCCAGGTGGTCAAGGTCATCAAGCTGGCGGCGGATATCACCGGGGAACGCAAGGCCCTCCGGGACCGGGAGGCCCGCATTGGCGCCCTGGACCGCTCACTGGCGGTGATCGAGTTCGAGCCGGACGGCACCATACTCTGCGCCAATCGCAACTTCCTCCAGGTGATGGGCTACGATCTCGATGAGATCAGCGGCCAGCACCACCGCATGTTCTGCGATGACGCCTTCTACCGGGAAAATCCGGACTTCTGGCGCAAACTGGCTGCTGGCGAGTTCTTCTCCGGTCAGTTCGAACGGCGGGACCGCTCCGGCAATCCGGTGTGGGTGGAAGCCACCTACAACCCCATCTTCAACGACGATGGCCAGGTCTACCGGGTCATCAAGTTTGCCTCGGACATTACCGGCCGTGTCAGGGCCTTCCAGCAGACCATGGCGGTGGCATCCACCACATCCGATGAGACCTCGTCCATCACCGGCCAGGCCAAACGCTCCCTGGACGCCGCCGTGAGCAGCACGGACGATATCGCCAACCAGATCGCCTCCGCCAGTGAGATCAGCGACCAGCTTAACCAGCAGGCGGGCAATATCACCCGGATCGTGTCCACCATTTCAGCCATCGCCGAGCAGACCAATTTGCTCGCCCTGAATGCCGCCATTGAAGCGGCCCGGGCAGGGGACTCCGGGCGCGGCTTCGCCGTGGTGGCGGATGAGGTTCGCCAGCTTGCCAAACGCACTGCTGAAGCCACCAGTGAGATCGGCACCGTGGTCGAGCAGAACGCCGGCCTGATCCAGACCATCCACGGCCAGATGAACGCCATCCGCGAGGGCTCCGAAGTGGAGAAGGAGCGGATTGCCAGCGTCACCACCGGGCTCAACGAGCTGGATGCGGCGGTGGAACGAATGACTGACGCGGTCCGCGCCTTGGGCCGGCAGGAGTAAGGTTACCCTTGGCCAGGCCGGATGCGCCTGACCTTGCTTCGGCCCTGGTGTTCCATCTGTTATAAGCTGTTATGACCCTCTCTCAGTGTAGTTTGCCGCATACTAACGATTGACGTTAGTAACGCAAAGCGTCATCATTTCTCCATGATCTTATCGTTTAAGTGTAAGGATACCGAGAAGCTGGCAAGCGGACGCCGCGTCAGACGCTTCGTCAATTTTGAGCGAGTTGCCTTGAGGAAAATTCGGCAACTCCAGGCTGCAAGCCAGTTGGATGATCTTAAGGTACCGCCCGGAAATATGTTGGAGCCATTGCATGGTGACCGCCAAGGTCAGCACAGCATTCGAATCAACAGGCAGTTCCGGGTGTGCTTCCGCTGGACCAAGGCTGGTGCGGAAGATGTCGAAATTGTTGATTACCATTAGGAGATAACTCATGCGCAACATTGAAGCTGTAACGCCAGGCGAGTTACTGAAGGAAGAGTTCCTTGAGCCGATGGGTATTTCTCAATACCGTTTGGCTAAAGAGATTGGGGTGCCTGCTCAGAGGATCGGCCAGATTATTGCTGGAAAGCGGTCGATAACCGCAGACACGGACCTGCGACTCTGTCGCTTCTTTGGTTTGTCCAATGGCTATTGGTTGCGAGCTCAGGCAGCCTACGACACTGAAATTGCGGAAGATGCCCTTGAGGATCAGTTGAAGAATATTCGTCCGTGGAGTGCTGTATCAGAACTCGGGCACCAGGCATAACTTCGAATATTGCGTTGGTTGGGCCAATCGCGTTTCTTGCGCTCCAAATCAGCAGGTGGGCTTTGGCATTGATATCACTCCCCACCAGGGAGGCTGCCTCTTTAGTCATTTATCTTTTGGTGAACACTGCCGGGTCTGCTGCCACCGGTTCCGCTTCAGTGACCCGCCGATACTCGAGGCATTGGATAACGGTGCACGGACGCGTGATTGCAAAAGATACACATGGGCTTTCGAATTGTCATAAGGAGTACGGCCGATGGGCCTGCGGGTTGCTACCAGGCAGGATTTACCGAGAATCGTCGAGATCTACAACGCCGCGATTCCGACTCGCCAATCGACGGCGGATACGGAAATGGTCACGACGGAAGCCCGCCTTGAATGGTTTGAGAAACACCAGCCAGAACGGCGCCCCCTCCTGGTCTACGAAGATGAGAGTGGGATTGTCGCATGGTTGAGCTTCGAGGATTTTTACGGCAGGCCGGCGTACCAGCATACGGCTGAGCTGAGCATTTACATCACGCCCGAGCAGCAAGGTCGATCGGTAGGGAAGGTGCTGTTGCAGGCGGCGGAAGAGATGGCACCGGGGCTGGACGTGCACACGCTCGTCGGTTATGTCTTCGCTCACAATACACCGAGCATGCGCTTGTTGCAGGCTTTCGGATATCAGGAGTGGGGTCGGCTGCCGGATGTGGCGACGATGGACGGCGAGGAGTACAGCCTTTGCATCATGGGTAAGCGTCTTGTGGGCCACCCCGGCCGACGTTTATAGAGCCTGACTTTCATATTGAGTACGAAAGTTGTACTGCCCAACCCGATACATATAAGCCGATACCGAAAATGGCATGTGTTATGAGGCTGTGCACTCGCGCAGAGGCCGGGCGTTGTGTTCTGGAGGCGGCAATACCAGCCCCCATACCTGGTTGCATCAGCAGGAAGGGAGCTGCAACGGTGCCTATTCCCACCGTAAGTGCGGGTCCAATCGTTGGATGATGAATCCAGGACTCTCCCCAGATTCCAATAAGTAACGCGGCAAAGGCGATACCGATCAGATAGTGGACTGTCCACCCGATGATGTGTTCTGCGCGCATGGGAGGAGACTCGGCAATAGCGTCATGACGAAACGTCCCGTGTCCCATGTAAGCAATCCAGCGTCCCACCAGTCCATAGTTTGGTGGAGGGATGCCGAGTAGGCGTTTGCGAACACTCCCCCACAGGTCAGTCACTGCAGTGGCTCCAATACCAATCAATAATATGGGCAGTAGATCGTTCATTATGCTCACCTCTGGTTGTCTTGATTCCGAACTGGGATTATCGTACGACTTCAAGTTGACTTGAGGTCAAGGGGTATTTATGGACATTGCTGAAGTGGCTAAACGTTCTGGCGTGCCGGCCTCCACGCTGCGATTCTATGAGGAGAAAGGGTTAATCAGCTCTGTTGGCAGGCAAGGGCTACGCCGGGTTTTCAACGCCGATATTCTGGAGCGGCTGGCGTTGATTGCGCTGGGGCGAGCCGCGGGGTTTTCACTGGACGAAATCGCCCGGATGATCGGATCTAAAGGAACCCCGGATATCGACAGGGAGTTGCTGGTGAGTAAGGCGGATGAACTGGATAGAACCATTCAAAAGCTGATGTCGATGCGCGATGGCCTTCGGCATGCCGCAGTATGCTCTGCCCCGAGTCATATGGAATGCCCGACATTTCGTCGTCTGCTCGGAATTGCGGCATACGGAGCGATTAGTGGTAAGCCGGGGACGCTGTCAGCAAAGCGGCAATTGACAACGCGCTGAACGGGATGCGCGGGCCGTTGAGAAAGACCTCCAGGCCCTGAAGCGCTTATTGAGAAGACTTCTGAACAGCCTGTCGTTGAGTCCCGGGAATAGTTCCAGGCAAGGGGGGGGGGGACGTCCCCGGCGCCTGAAACACCGGGGGTTACTTGATTACCCGTCCAGTTCTTCGGTGAGGACAGGGATATGCCCGACCTCTGCCGGTGGCTGAGGGGGAAACACCAGTGTCTCCCCATCATCCGGCACCCGTAGCCGGGCACCCAGGTCTTCCCGTTCCCCCATGGCCCGGATCTGGTCCCGGGTCACCGGGCAGTGGTCCAGGGATTCGAGGTGGTTGGCCACCACGATACCGGTGCTGATCCGGGTGACCGACCGCACGTCATCAACTCCCATGATAATTTCTCCACCAATATCGAAGTTGGCACCGCCCGCGGGCACCACGCACACATCCGGCTGGTTTTGCAGGATGCAGCGGCGGACGTCGTCGGTAAGGATGGTGTCTCCGGCGATATACACGCTGGGTTCGCCGGGAAACTCCAGGAAGTAACCGTGGCCATGGGCCATAAACCGACTCACCAGTCCGCGACCGTGAAGGCAGGGCACCGGGGTCAGTTCGCCGCCCAGGAAAGCCTGGCGCAGGCCCGGTTGCAGCGGTATCACCGACAGGCCCTTGCGGGCCAGGAAATCGGCATCCTCCGCCATGCAGTACACCGGGATGTCATGCTGGCGCAGCCACTTTGCCCCGGCCCGGTCCAGGTGATCAAAGTGCCCTTTCTGGCAATGGGTGATCAGGCAGTGGGTGACGGTTTCCAGTTCCGCACTGGTGTTTACGGGCAGTTCCACCAGCGGGTTGCGACGGCGTGACCGGGTGGCGTACTTCAGGGGTGGGATGGCGCCCATGGGGGCCAGCATCGGGTCCACCAGGATTCGGTGACCGCCGATGTCCACGATAATGGTGGCGTTTCTCAACTGCGTGATGTTCATGATGACCTCCTTACTTCGGATGTCATCATTGTGCGACGGTTAGCTGGTGGTTAGTATGGCACGTTAAGACATAAATAATGCGAATAATGCCATATGAACATTGGTCTGTTGCTTTACCGGGATTGCCTGCCCGCCGGCCTGTTTGGCTTCTCCGACCTGCTGATGGCGGTAAATCAGAGGGCGGGCCGTGAACTGTTCCATTGCCAGTGGGTGAGTGAGCGAGGCGGTCGCTTGCCGACCGCCAATGGCGTTACGCTGGCCACTGAACGCCTGGGCGAATCCGGACTGGATGGTGTACTGGTACCCGGTGCCTGGCGCGATGCCGACAGTGCCGTGACCGATGCCGATAATGGCCTGGTGGAGACCCTGGCACGACTGCCGGAATCAACCCGGTTGTGGAGCTATTGCACGGGGGTGTGCCTGGTGGCCCGTACCGGTCGACTGAACGGTGTCCCGGCCACCACGACCTGGTGGCTCCGGGAACTGGCCGGAAGCCGGTTCCCCCGGGTTGACTGGCGACCCCATCAGACCCTGGTCCGCACTGGCCATGATGACACCGCCGCCGGCGTTAACGGTTATCTGCCCCTGGGGCTGGGGCTGCTGGAAGAGCAGTGCGGTGGCCAGGCGGTGGAGGAGATCCGCCGCCATATGGTGCTGCCCCGACCGGAGGACCACCACACGCCCCTGCAGGACGTGCCGGGCCTGTTCCGGCAAAGTCCCTGGTTACGTGAGGTGATCCGTTGGGTGGAGCGAACGCCCGCCCATGGCCTCATCATTGACCGGCTGGCCGAGTTCATGAACACCTCATCACGGACCCTGCAACGCCGGGCCCTCAGGGAAAGTGGTCATCGGTGCGGGCAGTTGATGCGGCTGGTGAAGCTCAACCAGGTGGGCGAACAACTGATCAGCAGCGATCGCTCCCTGACCACTATCGCCGATGGCCTGGGTTTCCCGGATGAGGCCAGTCTCCGGCGCAGCTTCCGGCAGGTGTCCGGCATGACGCCGGGGGAGTATCGGAAGCATTTCGGCAGATAGTGCCCTATCACGGACCGGCGCCGCCGGCCCGAAGTTCTGGAAATATCTCGGCCAGCTCCCGTCGCATGCGCCGGACGTGGGAGCCCGGCCAGTAGATACGACCGCAGCCGGGGCAGGCCAGGAAGGGCCCCGGTAGTGTGCGGGGCCGTTCAGGCACCCGGGTGGCGATCTCGTTGGTGGTGGCTGCCCGCAGGCGGCTGTTGCACATCAGGCAGCGGTTGAACAGGTCGTCGGTGGGCGATAGCCCGAAAGCCCGGGCCACCCGGTCGAGCTGGACGAGAGGTCTGCCGGTGCGGAGCAACAGGCCCTGGTCAGGGCGCAGGAAGGTGATCAGGTGTTGGTCGCGGGTCAGCAGGATCCGCTGTTCGCGGTTGGCCAGGGCCACCAGGTCATGATCATCGATATCCGGGCTGTAGGTCGTGTCAAAGCCCAGCGCCCGTAGCCATCGGGCCAGTCGCCCGAGCATGGCGTCGACGGCGAAACGGGGCGTGGGTCCGGACCGGGAAGGCATGGGCCTATGACTTTATCCGGAAGATCGCGTAATTGCCGTTGGCCTGGGCCACCAGCACGTCGTCCACGAACAGCCGGGATTCCAGATTGGCAATGGTCTTGCCCCGGTTGATCATCCGGGTATGGCAGACCACCTTGCCGGCAAACACCGGTTTGAAATAGCTCATCTTGATTTCAATGGTGGCGCAGACCTGACCCTCGTCCAGGGTCAGGTAGAGGGCGGACCCCATGCCGGTATCCGCCAGTGCGTAGAGCACCGCGCCATGGACCACCTGGTTGGCGTTAAGGTGTTTCTGCTGGACCTCCAGGCTATTGGTGCTGGCACCGGGGAGGTCCTCATCCATCACCATGTCAATCAGATCCGGGAACGGATGTGTCATCATATCAGTGTGCCTGGCCGGGTTAGGAGGTTGTTCCTGTTGTCGGGACGATGCCCGCCTATTGCGCTTCCTCGTCATAGTGAGGGTAGGAGTGCTTGAGGGTCGCATGGTTCAGGAGCATCTCCGCCTTCAGGTGCTCGCCGGTGGCGTCGTAGATACGGGAACGGACCCAGTAGGATTCGGTGCGTTTGCTTTCCGACAGCGCCACGATCTCACGACGGATCAGGTAGTCTTCGCCCACGAACAGGGGGCCGTCCACCATGCGGATTTCCTGGTCGGCGAACAGGCCGACGGCGGGCTGCTTCACCGGGAACCTGGCGGTCTTGCTGGTGTACTCGGCAAGCACGCTGACCATTTCCAGGGGGATGATCGCACGGCCCCAGGGGGAATCGGCACCGTCGCTGTACCACGGGGAGCGCTCGGTAATCCGCTCCAGTTTCTGGTTCAGCGAGAAGGGGTAGAGGTTACCCATATGCTGGTCGGCATCCATGCGCACCGGCTCATCCTCCGCACCGGTCATGCCGACCTGGAGATCGGACAGGATCACCAGTTTCTCCGGTGGCCGTAACTTGGCCATACGCTGCTCAAGCAGGGTCTCGCCGCCTTCGGGCCCCAGGCTGGCACTGGCCTCCAGCACCGGTGTGCCATCCGCCTTCTCGGCCCAGGCCCGGACCTTTTTGGCACCGGGGGCGGGCTGCTCGACAAACGCCCGCACGCTTTCACCTTCCACCACCATGTTCTGGAAATGGGCCGAGAAGCAGCCGCGCTCATACCATTCCTTTCCCCAGATCGCTTCAAGCAGGGGCGTAAACTGGCTGAAGTGGGTCGGGCCTTCGATGGGGCCGGCCTGGAAGCCGAGCTTTTCCGCCATGCTGTCATCGTGTATGGAGGAATGGCCGCTGTATTCCTGGTCCGCCAGCATCTGTAGGGGTTCTCTGAGTGGGCCACACAGGTGGATTGGGGTATCGAAGCTCATGAAGGTGTCCTTGATTGTTGTATGAATCGACGCCGCCTTATTATCGGTTTGGGGCGGCCTTTTGGCCACAGGGCACCGGGTAATCTTATCCTATTGTTAAGCAAGCTAGTAAGAGGGCGGCATGCTACCGCGCAGTCTTCCGGCATCAGAGATCCAGTTCGTCACTGTAGAGCACGTTGCCCAGCCCCAGCACGATGCGATCCATGGCTTCTTCATCGGCGGCGGTTGAGTCAGGGGAGGTCTGGCGAACCGTGTGCAACAGATCCAGCAGGCGTATCACCAGGTCCACCGGCGCGAACTGGTCCGGCGCGTCAGCAATGGACTGGTGGGCATAGGTGAGGGCGTGGTCCACGATAGTGGCCCGGGACGCTCCCAGACCGGTTGTGTCCAGGTCCCGGCAGGACTGGTATCGTTCTTCCCGTTCCAGCCGGAGTGCCTCCTTGCAGATCTCACGGGACTGCTCGGGGGAGGTGTGGTCTCGCATCAGGGCGGCTAGTCGTAACTCCACCGTGCCTTCCTGGCACTGCTCTTCGTATTCGTGTTGCACGGTATGCCGCGCCTGGGGCAGGAACTTGCGCACGGCATTATGTCGGGCCTGGTCGATCGCCGGTTGCTCGGCGGTATTGACCAGTGTGGACATCAGGCGGGTGCTGTGGGTCAGGTAGGTCCAGAGTTCCGGTGGAATGGCCTCCGGCTCGGCCGGCAGTACCCGGCATATGGATCTGAACTCAAAGTAGAGGCTGGTGACTTCATGCTCCGGAAAACCGGAACACTGAATGATACGGGACAGGCCCACGCGATCCATGTCTGCCAGCAACTGGGGTGCCAGTAGCAGGAGGTAGTGTTGGGCGCCTGGTGAGAGTGGCTTGTCGATAACGGATACCTCTGGGGTTTTCCAGCGCGTCCACCGGTACGCTTCCATTTCAGTCTATACCCGGAAGCGCCAACGGGAAAGCTGGCCCACCTGAGGAAAGTCCCGAACAGGTACGCAAATACGAAAACCCGAATGACCCGAATAACGTGATTGCAGGGATCCTGAGTCCCGGGTTACCTCGGTGGTGGGTCGAGGACCGGCACACGGTTAAGCTGCTGGCCGGAGCTGGTTACCTTGTAGCCAGTTTCCTATCTGTCGTTCTGAATAAGCTGTCGGGCAGAAAACGCGCATGAGGCGATCGGGTCAGGAAGGTCCGCTCGCCCCGGCATACGTGTGGGGCAGCATGGTGGTTAATGACTGCCCCGGACGGGCCGTAGACAACCACAACAATGGAGTCCCGATAATGAAACCTTCTTTACTCGTTCCGCTACTGGCTGCGGTTCTCTCGACGCAGACAATTACGGCGATGGCGATCGACAACGGTCGCTATGCCATCATCTCCCGCCACAGCGGCCTGGCCCTGGATGTGGAAGGCAACAGCACTGCCGATGGTGCCAATGTGGTCCAGTGGGAATACACCGGGGACGAAAACCAGCAGTTTGACGTCACCAATCTCGGCAATGGTTATTACACCATCCGCCCGGTACACAGTGACAAGTCCCTGGACGTATGGGAATGGAGCACGGAGCCGGGCGGTGAAATCCGTCAATGGCAGTTCACCGGCGGCTACAATCAGCAGTGGGCCATCGACAATGCCGGTAATGGCTATCACACCATCAGTTCCCGCCACAGCGGGCTGCCGCTGGATGTCTGGGTATGGAGCACCTCCAATGGTGGTGATATCCGCCAGTGGCGGACCACCGGTGCGGTGAACCAGCAGTGGCGTTTCCAGCCGGTTGATGGCGGCGACGGCGGCGATGATGGTGGCTCGGGATCCGATCCGGGCGGCCCCGTTGGTAAGGGGGCAAGCTGTGAGTCCACTGGCAGCCGCTTTGTATCTGAAACCATCGTGGTGGATGGCGGCACCTTCGACGGTCAGTGCCAGACCTTCAACGCCAGTTCCGCCCTGGGCGATGGCGGCCAGAGCGAAGGGCAGGACCCGGTGTTCCGCCTGGAGAACGGAGCCACCCTCAAGAACGTGATTATTGGCCAGAATGGGGCGGATGGCATCCACGTCTATAACGGCGGCACTCTGGAAAACATTCTCTGGATGGATGTGGGCGAGGACGCCATGACCGTCAAGTCCGAGGGCAATGTTACCGTCCGCAATGTGGAGGGCTACAATGGCTCGGACAAGTTCCTGCAGGTGAATGCCTCCACCAACCTCACGGTGTCCAACTGCGTTGTCGATAATATGGGCAAGTTCCTGCGTCAGAATGGTGGCACCGGATTCGAGATCAATGTCACCGTCGACAACTGTGATATCTCCAACATGAGTGAGGGGATTTTCCGGACGGACAGCTATAGCTCCACCGCCCATATCTCCAACAGCCGCCTGCATAACGCTGGCCAGCTCTGCATTGGCAACTGGGCGAGCTGCACCAGCTCTGGCCTGTCCAACTTCTGACAGGGGAGAGGAACTGCCGGGGCAAACTCCGTCTCCGGCAGTCAAGACCGGAATCAGTCCGTGATATCTGCCTGCAGCCAGCTCCCGATGGCCGGCACCACGGACTCGTCCACCACGATACCCAGGTGCGAGGCACCGTCAATCACCCGAACATCCCCTTCCGTATACCGGTTCACCACCGGCCTGAATTTTTCCGGATAGAAGAGCCCGTCTTCGCCACCCACCAGCACCAGTAGCGGCTGTTTGATGGCAGAGAGCGCTTCCGTGTAGTCCCGGGGCGCATAGCCGGCGTTGAGGCGGTAGGAGTAGCTCAGCGTCTCGGTGCCGTCCCGCACGTCCGCTGGCATGTTGAAACGGATCACCGGCAGGTGGTTGAGTGCGCTGATCCCCAGGTTGTTCAGCAGGGTTAGGCCGATAATGCGTCGTGTGTAGGGGATGGCCCAGCCGGAGCCGTCGGGGCGGACGGTGGGCGCATTGTATTGCAGCCAGGGTGCCAGCAGCAGGTAGCCATCGGCCTGCGGGCCATAGCGGCTTCCAGCGAACCGCAGCGCCAGGCCGCCACCGGACGAGTGGCCGCCAATCACCAGCGTTGCTTCCGGTTGGTCCTTCCGCAGGTGGTCGATCAGGTCCGCCAGGTCATCCACCAGTTGATGGGTGTAGTCGATATCGCCCCGGCGTATCGGGTCGGGACCATGTCCCCTGAGATCCGGTGTTACCACCTTGGCATAACCGCCGGCACTGATCCGGCGGGCCATTGGCGCCAGGTACCGGCTATGCCAGCCGGAGCCATGCAGCAGGATCAGCACCCGTTGGGATTCGGAGGGATAGAGCCGATAGGACAGGGTGCTGCCATCACGGGCCTCGTAGTCCTCCAGGGGCGGCAGGTCACCGGTATCACCGGTCAGCGCCTGGAAGGACAAAGGCTCCTTGTCAGCGTCTGGTTCACGATGGGAATCGCTGATGATCAGCCCCATGGCGACGAGCAGGTAGATCATCAAAGAGACCAGGACGGACAGGCCGATCCTCACTGCAATCTTTCTCACCGGTGACCTCGTTCAGGCGGTTCATGCTGGTGCAGGACACGACACTACCAGTCAACCTGCTCCACCTGATACCCCCGGTCTTCCAGCAGGGCCAGAACACCGTCGTCCCCGACCAGATGCAGGGCCCCGAACAGGACCAGCTCAACGTCCCCGGTGTCCAGCAGGCGTTCGATCTCCGGTATCCAGTCGTGGTTACGGTCCACCAGGATCATGTCGTACAGGTCCGGAAACCGGTCGACCCAGCGCTCCAGGCCCGCCGCCGCCAGTTTCTGGGTATCGCCGTCGCGCCAGGCGGCACGGATGGTGTCCATGTCCTGCGGGAGCCGTTCCATCTCCAGGATGGTATAACGTATCAACTCGTCTTCCTGCCCCTTGCCCATATCCACCAGGAACTGGATCTGCTGGTCAGGGGACTCCAGGTAACCCACTTCCTTGCCGTCGTTCAGCGCCTGTAACCGGAAAAACTGGTCCACCCCTGCCTCGGTAAGGCCAAGTTGCTGCAGTTCGAGAATGGTCAGCGTCATCGACAGCATGCCGGGTTTAAGCCGGAAAAGCGGAGCGGCTGGCATGTGTCTTTCTTCCAGGTAGTCCCGCAGCAGTTCGACCGTGTCGTCGGAAAGATGCTGGAGCACGCTGCTGTCCCCGGAGTAGGTAGTGGCCATCAGGATTTCCCGCTGGTACTCCGCCGTCTCCAGGGCCGCCATGTCGGTTTCCAGCACGACCATGTCCGAGTCCTGGTAGGCCCTGGAAAAACCGTCGGGCAACGGAAAATCGTCCCTGCTCAGCAGGTGAATGGTGCCGCCGACGTAGAGGTAGTGGTCACCTTTCGTGACCTTCCAGACCGACGTGTCGGCGTGGGCGGACAGGGCCACTGTCCAGAGCAGGGTGAGAAGGGCAAGCCAGTGCTTTTTCATGATGATTCCTTGCGGTGGTTTCCTTCGCGGCCAGTTTACCCATGTCGACCTTGATCTCGATACCATCCGGCCCCAGATCTTTTACATAAGGCAAGACAAAACCGGTCAGCAAAAAGGGAGGCGGCTATGTACTCCAAGATTCTGGTACCTGTTGATCTCGCCCACGTCGACAAGCTTGCCAAGGCGCTGAACACGTCCATCGACATCGCCAAGCACTATAACGCGGCCCTGCACTACGTCACGGTGACCAACCGGGCGCCGTCGTCCGTGGCCCACAGTACCCACGAGCTGGAGGACGAACTGCGACTGTTTGCGGAGGAGCAGGGCAAGGACCATGGCATCGATACCAGCTACTCGCTGATCGAGTCTCCGGATACGGTCGTTGAGCTGGAAAAGCGGCTGGTTGCAGCGGCCGACGAGACCGGGGCGGACCTCATCGTCATGGCCTCCCATGTGCCCGGCATTGGCGACAAGCTGCATTTCATCCGTTCCAATGCGGCCAACCTGGTGCGGGATGCGAAGATCTCGGTGTTTGTGGTGCGTTAGGGGCAGTTCCTCCCGTTGGTTCCCCTGCATTCAGGGGAACCCGGTAACAGGCGGGAGAAACTGTTTCCCGGCGGGGTAAAGCCTACTCGTCGCCGAGTGCCCTGAACTGATCGATATAGGGGCGGACAGTCTCAATGTCCTCCGGCGAGGCTTGATCGGCGGCGGCCAGCATATCCCTCATGTTCTTGGCCATTTCATCCATACCACGCTGTGTGGCTTCATGCGCCTCGGGGTCAATGTCCGGGTTGGCCATGGACTCAACCATCTTCCGCTGCTCAGGGGGCATGTCCTGGATCGAGATCGCCATGGTTGCGATAAAAACACGATCCCCAACATCTGCCCATTGCTCAATATTGTCAAAGCCGTGGTCTTCCACAATCTCTTCCAGGCGATCCCTGGCCTCCGGGACGTCGTCCAGGGTGCTCAGTGAACTGGAGATGGGGCGACTCATATCCTGGTTTTCGGGTTCCATCTCGGTGTCCAGTTCCGGAAACTCCTCCCGTAGCTTTTCAGTGTCGTGCATGCTGTCGATAAACGACTGCACCTGATCCTCCGTGAGGGATGCGGCCTGGGTAAGGCCGGAGAACATCAATCCGAAAAGAATAGCAGTGCAGAAACGAAGAGTGATGGACAGAGTGGGCGAAAAATTAGGTTCATCGCGCTTTACCGGGAAACGCTGCTTTTATCTTCAGGAAGAAGTA
>NZ_JAVVLT010000113.1:0-121647 GCF_036224885.1 Marinobacter sp. OP 3.4 | reverse complement strand
GCCAGGGATGGCGCGGAGCAAGGCGGGCGCCAGGGACGGCCCCTGAATTGCGGCGGAGAAAGTGTACCCACCGGGCGGCCAGCCCCCCAAAGCACACGCTTCCAAGAGGAACCCAAAATGAGAGAAGCCGTCATCGTATCCACCGCCCGCACGCCCATCGGCAAGGCGTTCAAGGGCCTGTTCAACAACACCAAGTCCCCCACCATGGCCTCCTTCGCCATCAAGGCCGCAGTAGAGCGCGCCAAGGTCGACCCGGCGGAAATCGAAGACCTGATCATGGGCACCGCCATGCCCGCCGGTACCGCCGGCATGAACGTGGGCCGCCTGTCCGCCCTGGCCTCCGGCCTGCCCCAGCAGGTCAGCGGCATGACCATGGACCGCCAGTGCGCCTCCGGCCTGATGGCCATCGCCACCGCCGCCAAACAGATCATGTTCGACGGCCAGGACGTCGCCATTGGCGCCGGCCAGGAGCAAATCTCCCGCGTCCAGCAGAAAAATTTCGAATGGATGGCCGCCGAGCGTGACGAGAACGTGATCAAACACGCCGAGCACGCCTACATGCCCATGCTCCAGACCGCCGAGAACGTCGCCAAGGTCTACGGCATCAGCCGTGAAGCCCAGGACGAATACTCCCTGCAGTCCCAGCAACGCACCGCCGCCGCCCAGGAAAAAGGCCTGTTCGACGACGAAATCGTACCGGTCACCACCACCAAGGCGGTGATGGACAAGGAAACCAAGGAAGTCAGCTACGAGGAAGCCACCCTCGACAAGGACGAAGGCAACCGCCCGTCCACCCAACTCGAAGGCCTGGCCGGACTCAACCCCGTGATCGAAGGCGGCTGCATCACCGCCGGTAACGCCAGCCAGCTCTCCGACGGCGCTGCGGCCTGCGTACTGATGGACTCCAAGCTTGCCGAACAGCGCGGCCTGCAGCCACTGGGCGCCTACCGTGGCATGGCCGTCGCCGGCCTCAAGCCCGAGGAAATGGGCATCGGCCCGGTCTACGCCATCCCCAAACTGCTCAAACAGCACGGCCTGAAAATCGACGACATCGGCCTGTGGGAACTCAACGAAGCCTTCGCCGTACAGGTGCTGTACTGCCGCGACAAGCTGGGCATCCCCAACGACCGCCTGAACGTCAACGGCGGCGCCATCTCCATCGGCCACCCCTACGGCATGAGCGGCGCCCGCATGGTGGGTCACGCCCTGCTGGAAGGTAAGCGCCGTGGCGTGAAGTACGTGGTCGTCACCATGTGTGTCGGCGGCGGCATGGGTGCGGCAGGCCTGTTCGAAGTCCTGTAACCCGCCTTTGCAAACAGGGTCCGGAGGCAACCGCTACCGGATCGCACCCTGCCGGCCGCCCCCGGGCGGCCGGCAGCCACCAATCCTTACCAAACCATTAATCCATCATCAGGTTTCTGTACCCCGCCGCATCTGGTTGCGATGATGTCGTCATTGGCCATCCACGGGAGCAGGAACGGAATGAGCAGTCGCCAAGACAGTACCCCACCCTCCGGCGACAGCCAGCGTGGTTCATCGGTTGCCGCCAACCCCATCAACTTCCGTTACATCGCACCCATTGTCATCGCCGGCATGGGATTCATTGTGTTCCTGGACTGGGCCCAGGCAATCCTGATGCCACTGGCCGCCGGTATACTGACCAGCTATGCCCTGGACCCGTTGGTCAGCGCGGTGGACCGGCTGCATATACCCCGCCCCATCAGCGCCGCTCTGGTACTCAGTTGTCTGATCGCCATCCTGGCTCTGGCTGCCATGCCCCTGCATGGCGAAGCCATGAAAATGCTGGAGCGCATTCCCCCGGCGCTTCAGGAGTTCGAACGTCAGAATGCCAGCGCTCCCCGGTCCGAGAGCCTGATGGAAAAGGCCCAGGAAGCGGCCAAGAAAATTGAGGAAAGCGCGGCGGAAAAGGATCAGGATAACCAGGTCCGGGCCACCCGGGTGCGCGTTGTCGAAGAACCCTTCAGCATCCGTGATTACCTGATGAACCGTGCTTCCGGCGGCATCGTGCTGGTCAGCCAACTGGTGTCGGTGCTGTTCCTGGTGTACTTCGTACTGGCCACCGGCACCCTTTACAAGCGCAAGATCGTGCGCCTGTCCGGTCCAGGCTTCCACGGCATGCGCAAGGCCGCCCGCATGCTGAAGGAGTTCCACAGCCAGATGCGACGCTTCATCTTCGTCATGTTCCTGGGCGCCGTGTTCGTTGGGATACTCACCTGGCTGGCGTTCCTGCTGCTCGGGGTTGAACAGTCGATTCTGTGGGGCGTCATGGCCGGCGTGGCCAGCGCCGTGCCCTACCTGGGCCCCTTCCTGGTGCTGGTGGGCTCCGGCGCCGCCGCCTTTATCCAGTTCGGGTCCCTGGACATGGCGATTCTGGTGGCTGGCGCCTCGCTCATTATCACCAGCATCCAGGGCTACCTGCTGACCCCCTGGCTCACGGCCCGGGTATCCAGCCTGAATGCCGTGGTCATTTTTATCGGCCTACTGTTCTGGGGCTGGTTGTGGGGGCCGGTAGGGCTGATTCTGGCCACACCGTTGCTGATGATGACCAAGACCCTCTGCAACCACGTGGAAAACCTGCAGGGTGTCGGGGAATTGTTGGGAAAATAGACGCACTGCCTATTTTAACGACAGTCATTTTGTGATCCAATTCTCACCGGGCCAACCACTCCACGAACAATGAAGTCAGGATGCCTCCGGCATTCATGTGGCCCCAGGGACTTATCAGGATTGCACGTATGGACGCCCACCCCGACACACTGACCCAACTCGCCCGACCACATCGCAAGGCAGTGCTGGTAGCACTGCTGTGGATCACCATTGTCGCGGGCATCCTGTTCGGTATCCTCAATGCCATGAAAGGGGCCTGGGTGATCACCTGGGTCGAATGGGGCATGAGTCTGTACTCGGCGTTCCTGCTGTATTCGGTCCGCAAGCCCCGGCAGCTGGAACGGTGGATCCTGGCCTATATCTTCCCGTTCTTCATTGCCATGATGGTGGCCCTTGCCACCCCGAAAGCCAGTGTGACTGT
This sequence comes from Marinobacter sp. OP 3.4, assembly GCF_036224885.1. Lineage (NCBI taxonomy): Bacteria > Pseudomonadati > Pseudomonadota > Gammaproteobacteria > Pseudomonadales > Marinobacteraceae > Marinobacter > Marinobacter sp. OP 3.4. The sequence continues at coordinate 118,598 of NZ_JAVVLT010000113.1, read as the reverse complement.
CTTCGGGTGGGTGCTTCTGATACCACTGGTGGGCCACCTGTTACTTGGTCGGCGCCTGGGCCTGGGGGTGTCGCTGTTCTTTATCGGATTGGCCCTGGTCATTTTCCTGAATCGCTTTCATGCCGATACCGTGGTCATGGATCCACGCTCCGTGGCCAACATGGTCGTCCTCACCGCCTGCATCACGGTGTTTTCCCATGTCTACGAGGTCAGCCGGGAGCGTAGCGAGATACAACTCCTGAAGATGGCCCAGACCGACTTCCTCACCGGCCTGCCCAACCGCTCGCGGATCAAGGTCTTCTTCGAACGTGAACGCAGTCGTGCCGGCCGTGAACAGCAGCCCCTGTCGCTGCTGATTGTCGACCTGGACCACTTCAAGGAGGTGAATGACCGCTTCGGTCACGAAGCCGGTGACCGGGCCCTGGTCTTCTTTGCCGACCTGCTCAAGCACCGGCTACGGGCGACCGACCTGGCCGGGCGCCTGGGTGGCGAAGAGTTCGGCATTATCCTCGTGAATACGGCCACCAGTACCGCCATCCAGGTGGCCGAGGACCTGAGGCGGGCCCTGTCGGAGGCGGACCTGCAGAGTGATGGTCAGCCGATTTCCCTGACCATGAGCATTGGCGTGGCAGAGCTGGGCGTGGATGGAAACTCCCTCCAGGACCTGCTGGCCGCTGCCGACCAACGGCTTTACCAGGCCAAGGACCAGGGTCGTAACCAGGTCGTACCTGCCCCGGTTACCCATGGGCCTGCGGGAGCACCCTCGCCTCTCGTGTAGGCGCTACAGTTTCAGGGATCGCTTGCCCTTGCTGAGACCTCGCCACAGCAGGCGGTAGGACAACGCCGCTGTGGACCGTGGCGCGAACCAGTGCACCGGCTGGCGTTTCTCCCCCATCCGCTCCACATCACTGGCATAGGGAATATAGCCAGGCATCAGTCCGGTCAGTTCCTGGGGTGGTGACTGCAGCAGCTGCCGGTGCAGGTTCTTGCGCCGGTCGGCCATGGTCCAGAATGGATGGAACCTGCTGCTGTCCAGTTTCTTGTCGGCGATGAATTCCTGCATCTGATGCCAGCTATTGAGGGACAGCCAGGTGGGCACCAGCGGCACCAGCACCCGATCGGAGACCCGGAACACCTGCTCCGCCAGCCGTGACAGCGACGGCGGGCAGTCCAGTACCACCAGCCCGTAATCCTCCCCCAGCGGCTCCAGCCAGTCAGCCAGCGTTTTGTTGTCGCCGTGCTTTTCAAGCTGCAGGTCGATATTGCGGAAGCTGACATCCGCCGGAATCAGGTCCAGGTTATCAATGCCGGTGGGTACGATGGTCTTGCCAATGGGGGTCTTGCCCTTCACCAGCCTGCCCGCCTTGGGCACCCGGGCGCTGGCGCCGGTGTTACCAAAATACCAGCTCACCGCGCCTTGCGGATCCAGGTCCCACAACAGGGTGGGGATCCCCTCTTCTGCGGCCAGGGCGGCGATGTTGGAGGCCGCGGCCGTCTTCCCTACGCCGCCTTTCAGGTTATGGAACGCCACAATCTTCAAGGCTACTCTCCTTTCACACTCGTCCGTTCGTGGTACTGCTCCAGCAGTGACAGCAGCACCGGGATGACCAGCAACACCAGGAAGGTGGCCAATGCCAGGCCAAAGGTGATGGACGTCGCCATGGGAATCAGGAACTGGGCCTGCAGGGACGTCTCGAACATCAACGGCAACAGGCCGCCAATGGTCGTCAGGGAAGTCAGTATAACCGCCCGCACCCTTTGCACGACAGCCTCGTTCAGCGCGTCGTTGACGGTCCGGCCATTGCGACGCTCCGCCTGGTAGAAGGACACCAGGATAATCGCGTTGTTCACCACGATACCGGAGAGACCGAACAGGCCGAACAGGGACAGCACCGTCAGTTCCAGCCCCATCAGCCAATGCCCCAGTACGGCACCGATCAGGGCAAAGGGAATAATGGACATGACGATCACCGGCGTACTCCAGGACGAGAACACCCAGACCAGTACCACGTACATCAGGGCGACACCGGCAATGGCACCGGTCTTCATATCGCCCAGTGTCTGCCGCTGGTCGGCGGAGCGGCCCTCGAAGCTGTAGCGGATGCCCCAGGTATCGGCCAACTCCGGCAGGGTGTCGCGGCTCAGTGACGCCAGCACCTGGCCCCCGGTGGTTTGCGCCGGATCCAACTGCGCCGTTACCTCCACCGCCAGTTGTCCGTCCGCATGGCGCAGGGCATCAAAGCCCTGCCGGGGCGTCAGGGTGATCACCTGTTCCAGGGGCACAAAACGGCCATCCGGCAGGCGAATGGTCAGCCGGGCCAGGGTGCTGATGCGCTCCCGCTGCTCACGGGGAAGCTGGACGCGAACCTCGATCTCGTCCCGGTCATCCTGGTAGATCTGCACCACCCGACCATCAAAAGCCGCCCGCAACTGACGCCCCACCTCAACAGTGGTCAGGCCCAGGCTTTCCCCCCGGGGCGACACCTGGTAGATGAGCTGTTCCCGGCCCCAGGGCAGGTCATCCTCCGCGTCCATGACCCCGGGCAGCGAACGCATGGATGCGGCCAGGGACTCCGCCGCCCGCTTCAGGTTGACGGTGTCGGCGCCGGTCAGACGCACGTTCACATCCCGCCCCGGCGGGCCGGTCTGACGCTCGGTGATGGTGAGATTTTCCATACCAGCGGGAATCACGATGCGCTCCCGCCAGGCCCGGATAAACTCGGCATTGCGCACGTCACGGTCGTCCGGGTCTGCCAGTTCCACCATCACCGCGCCCACATCATCGCCGCTGCGGGCGGAGCCGTCACTGGCCTGGGAACTGCCATGGGTGGTGACCGCATGGAGGATCAGCCCGCCCCCCAGGGACTGGTTGGTGTCATTCAGGGTCCTCTCCAGGTGATCGAGAAATCGGTTCACCGAGCCCTGGTCCGTACCCGCCACGAAGTTGGCGTTGGCGTAGAGCACGCTGGGTTCCGGAGTGGGGAAAAAACTGAACCCGATGCGGTCCCCCTTCCACAGTCCGTAGGTACCAGCGGTGAGCGCGAACATCGCCGCCAGCACCACGGCCCGGTTGGCCAGGGTCCATCGGGACAGGCGCCGGCAGGGGCCCTGCCGGAAATCCTCGAAACGCGCCTCGAAGCCTCTGCGGAAACGGTCCAGCCGTGCCAGACGAGCCGGCTTTCGCCCCGGCACGAAGGCGTGGCGCAGGTGGGCTGGCAGCACAATGAAACATTCCAGCAACGACGCCACCAGCACACAGATCATCACAATGGGAATATCCCCGAGTATATTGCCGATGACGCCGCTCACCACCAGCAGGGGCAGGAACGCCGCCACCGTGGTCAGGGACGACGCCACCACCGGCCATAGCATTCGTTTCGCGGCCCCCTCGGACGCGTACAGGGAGTCCTCCCCCAGCCGGGCGTGGGCGTCGGCATCCTCCCCCACCACGATGGCATCGTCGACGATCACGCCCAGGGCCATGATCAGGGCAAACAGGGAGATCATGTTGATGGAGCCACCCAGCAGCCACAGCACGCCCAGGGCCGCCAGGAATGCCGTGGGAATACCGACCGCCACCCAGAAGGCCACGCGACCGGGCAGGAACAGGTACAGCAACACCAGTACCAGCAGCAGACCGCCCAGGCCATTGCTGATGAGCAGCGAGATACGCTGGTCGATCAGGCTCCAGGTTTCGTCGTAGACATCCAGCTCCACGGTGGGTGGTAGCGTGGGCCGAACGTTCTCCAGCCAATGCGCCAGGGACTCGGCCGCGTGCAGCGAATGGCCCTGCTCCGCCCGCAGCAGTTGCAGCTCCACCGCCGGCATGCCGTCACGGGTCAGGGTCACCTGCTGGTCCCGGGGCTCCTGGCGGATGATGGCAACGTCCCCCAGCCGGATACGCTCACGGTTGTCGGCCACCACCGACAGGTCGGCAAAATCCTCGGGACTGCGTCCCTGGCCGGTGGCCCGCAGCTCACGGGTGGAGTCCTGCTGCCCCATGAGGCCCGCGGGCAGGTCCCGGGACAGCGCCTGTACCCGATCGGCAATGTCGTCCAGCGACAACCCCAGGGCCTGCAATCGTTCCACCGGCACGTCGATGCTCATCTGCAGTTCCGGCAGGCCACGGATCTCCACCCGGTCGATGCCAGCGCGCAGCAACTCGTCCTCATAGCGGTAGGCCAACCGGCGCAGCTCATCCGGAGACAGGTCGCCATAGATCAGTAGCCGGGCCACCGGCTCGTAGCGCCCTACCCGGGCTACCCGGGGCGTTTCCGCGTCCGCCGGCAGGTTGCTGAACTCCGCCACCTGCTGGCGCACATCGTCCACCGCCTGAATGGGTTCGGTGCCCTCCCGGAACTCCAGGGTAATGCTGGCAACACCCTGGGCCGAGGTGGAGGTCATTTTCTTGAGGCCATTGATACTGCGGAAACGCTGCTCCAGGGGATCGGTGATGGCCTGCTCCACGTCCTCCGCGGACGCCCCGCTCCACACCACGCTGACACTCACGATGTCCAGCTCGAAGGTGGGGAAGAACTGGATGTTCATGCGATTGACGGCCAGCACACCCGCCAGCAGCATCACGATCATCACCAGGTTGGCGGCCACCCGGTGATGCACGAAGAATCCGAGCACGCCCCTCTGACGCTCCGTCATTCGGCCAGCGCTCCCGGCGCCTGGGCCACCGAAACCTTCAGCCCTTCGATGGCGTTGGGCAGATGGGTGATGATGATCCGGTCACCCTCGTTGAGTTGGTCACTGCGAACGATGGCGTCATAGTCGCCGTCCTCCCTCAACAGGTCTCCCACGCGCTCGACGTCCAGCCTGCGCATGCGCTGCTCTGCGGTCATCACATACAGGCTGTCGCTGCCGTAGAGGGCGCTGTAGGGCACTGGCACCACGTTTTCCAGGGGAGGTCGGAACACCACCAGTGGCATCATGTCGCCGGGGCGCAGGCCGGGAGGCCCACCAGTTACTCTGAAGATTCCCAGCGGCCCCCGGGGATCGCTCTCGCCAGCAAAGCGGACCAGTCTCAGCTGATATCGGCCATCTTCCGAATCCGCTTCCACCGGTCGCCCCCGCGCCAGTTCGGTTTCCAGTGCCCGGGCGAACCGCGAAGGGATACGGGCCCGGATTTCCAGACCGCCGGGGCGATAGAGGGACAGCAGTGGCGCGCCGGCGCTGACCCGATCACCCACGGCCACCTCCACCCGTGACACAACGCCACTGAATGGTGCCGTGGCACTGGCCCGGTCGGTGTCCCGCTGGGTCGCCGCCAGTGCCGCCTCGGCCCTTTCCAGCCGGGCCTGCAGGCTTTGCAGGGTGGCCGGGTGTTCCGCCAGGCTTTGCTCTCGCAGGGTCACCGACAGTTCCGCCTGCTCAAGGGCGTCCCGTGCATTGTCCACCTCCCGCTGGGAAGCCAGCCTGTTGCCCTGTAGCGACCGGGTACGCTCCAGTTGCCGGCGGGCGCTGTCCCTGACCGCCTGCTCCCGGGCCAGGGCCTTGCGATCGGTTTCGGCACGAATGCGTTCGCTGCGGATCTGGGCTTCCAGATCCGCCACCTCGGCACGGGCCTGGGCCAGTTGTGGTTGCACGTCGGCCGGATCGAGGGCCACCAGCAGATGCCCCTTGCTGACGGATTCACCTTCGCCCACCGGACGCCGGGCAATGCGCCCGGACACCGATGCGGTGATCGTCATCAGGTCGGGGGCGGCAACTTCGCCATACAGCGGCATGGCTGGCCGCAGTTCGCCGGGGTTGGCGCTCATCACCCGCACCGGCCAGGCCCGCTCGGTCTCGCCCACCGGTTCCGGTTCGGGGGCGGTCATGCGGAGGATCTGGAATACGGCAATGCCGGCAACAATGACGAAGATGGGTATGAGGCGTCTGATCATGGCGTGATACATCCAGGCGGCGAACGTACTTGGTCCGCAAAGCGCACAGTATAGTTCAGGATAATGGCTTACCCGCTCTCCGGGATTTGACGCCGGTCATAAAAATGACCCCGCCGCGGAAATCCGCCCGGGGCCGCAAGGGTGCCTGCCTGCCATGGAGACAGGCAACCGCCAGAACCCCCAGTATAGGGTTCCCTCCGCCGCCCGGAATGGGACAGAATGTCGCGGCCCACTGACCGGCAATGGCGATATAATCCCCCCATGAAACTGCATACCATTTCCCAGGTGGGCTTCCGCCAGTCTGCCCGCTACCTGCTGCTGATGCGGCTGTCCATTGTCAGCATGGAATGGCTGGCGCTGGTGGCACTGTCGTTCCTGGCACCGTCCCTGGCCGGCCCCGCTCCACTGCTGGTCACCCTGGCCCATGCCCTGTTTGCCGCCGCAAGCTGGCTGTGGCTGACCTGGCACCCGCCCGGTCGTCCGCTGCCGGTCAGCTTTTCCCTGGGCGCGGATATGGTGGCCCTCGGCATCTGGCTGGCCCTGACCGGCGGCTTTGCCAATCCGCTGGTTTCCCTGCTGTTGCTGCCACTGGTGACCGGGCTGGTGCTGGTCCCGCTGCGGCAGAACCTGGTGATCACCCTGCTGGCCATCGGCCTCTACACGCTGCTGATCCTGTTTCCCGCGCCGCCGCCCTCCGGTCTCTCCCGCAACGATTACATGCACCTGCACCTGATGGGCATGTGGGGGACCTTTGCCCTGACCGCCACCATCATGCTGGTGGTGGTCGGCTCCCTGGCCGGTCGCCTGCGGGAGCAGCAACGGGCCCTGTCCCAGAGCCGTGAAGACCGCCTGCGGGATGAACAGATCATCGCCCTGGGTCTGTCCGCCGCCAATGTCGCCCACCGCCTGGGCACGCCCCTGAACACCATGACCCTGGTGGTGGATGACCTGAAGACCCTGCCCGACGCCCGCCCCTTCCGGGACGACCTGGAACTGCTGGAACAACAGATCGGGCTCTGCCGCAGCCAGCTCCAGACCATGACCGAGGCGGCGATCCAGTGTCGCGAGGCCGCCACCGAGACCATCACCCTCGGCCAGTGGCTGCACCGGCTGCGGGAGTCCGCCACCCTGCTATGGCCGGATGCCCCCATCCGCTGGCCGAAGACGCCACCGGAGCTGACCGTGCAGGTGGATGCCACCCTGGACCAGGCCATCCTCAACCTGCTGGCCAATGCCCTGCGGGCCAGCCCCCAGGGCGTGACGGTGGGAGCGGACGACGACGCCGGTCGGGCCCGCTTGCGGATTGTGGACCAGGGCAGCGGCATCGGCGATACCCTGCCCGGACAGCAGCCGGTGGCATCCGAGCAGGGCCTGGGCGTGGGCCTGTTCCTTTCCAACGCCACCATCCAGCGGCTGGGCGGACAACTCAGCGCCGAGGCCCGCACCAACGGCGAAGACCGTGGCACCACCATGACCATCGACCTTCCCGCCCGGCATCCGGAGCCTGCCCATGACTGAGCCCTGCTGGTTACTGGTGGACGATGACGAGACCTTTGCCCACACCCTGGCCCGGTCCCTGGGACGCCGGGGCATCGGCACCGAGGTCGCCATCACCCCCGAACAGGCCCTGGAACGGCTGGTCCAAAGCTGGGCAAGCCGGTGCGTGCTGGACCTGAATCTGGCCGGCGAAAGCGGGCTGCAACTGCTCCCGGAACTGCTGGCGGTAAGGCCAGGGCTGGAGGTACTGATCCTCACCGGCTACGGCAGCATCGCCACGGCGGTGGAAGCCATGCGCAAGGGGGCAGTGAACTACCTGTGCAAACCGGTTACGGTGGACCAGATCATCGAGGGCTTCCAGCCGGAACGTCAGGAACCGTCGCTACGGCGCCAGCCGCCATCGGTGGAGGAACTGGAGTGGGAGCACATCCAGCGGGTGCTGACCGAACATGACGGCAACATCTCCGCCACCGCCCGGGCCCTCAACATGCACCGACGCACCCTGCAGCGCAAGCTGGGCAAGCATTCCCGCTGGCGGGAGTAAGGCAGGACGGAAGCGCTCCCGTTGACTACCGATACCGTCGTTCGTCCAGGGTGGTCAGCATCTCCGGGTGGAATACCATCAGCCCGGTCACCACGGCGCCGTTGACGAAACCCTCCGGCAGGATGAACAGTGGCAGGTAGCGCAGGTAATCGTGGACCAGGTGGTACCAGTCATAGACGCCGGTGAGCCACAGCAGTGCCACCATGGTCAGCCCCGCAGCGGCCACCGAGGCACCGGCGCCGAAGAAACCACAGAAGAAGATATAGGCAAAGAAGTTACGGAAGTTCACCCACCGCTCCCAGCGCATGATGGCGTGGGTGACCAGGGCCGGCACCATCACCGTGATCAGGCCGTTGATGGCGAACAGGCCCGGCGGCTCCCGCCCGGTGATCACCACGATCACCAGCGCCAGCAGGCCGGAGAAGACCGCCAGGCGCCAGCCCAGCATCAGGGTGACGGCGGTCATGCCGAAGATGTGGATGCTCAACCCCGGTGACAGCCCCGCCCGCAACTGCCACAGGAACCCCAGCACCACGGCGGCACCGAACAGGCTGTGCTGCAGGCGCTGGTTCGCCCTCAGCGCTGTCCAGTCGGTCTGCCGGATGGCCCTGATCAGAATGCCCGCAAACAGCACGCCGGTTATCACCAGCAGCCATCCGGGGAACAGATTGTCAGTCAGGCCCATAGGCAGTTCATCCGCAGTGACAGGAGTGATGGACGGGTTGCTTTGACAGGGGCCAACAGCTTGCCACGAGTGCATCGGCAGGTGAAGTGACGAATAATCCTGACGACGCCAATTGCTTATATTGCACTGCCGTGGTGCAATCACTGTCCCAAAGATTCATATCGTCGCTTACTTCTGGAGACAACTATGGCTGCACGCCTGGACGAAAAGCTTGAACCCATTTTCCAGGATGTCCTGCACCGGAACCCCGGTGAGTCGGAATTCCACCAAGCCGTCCACGAGGTACTGGAAACACTGGGCCCGGTGCTGGTGAAATACCCGGAGTTCGTGGAGAGAAAGATCATCCAGCGTATCTGTGAGCCGGAGCGCCAGATTATTTTCCGCGTGCCCTGGCAGGACGACCAGGGCGAGATCCACATCAACCGGGCCTTTCGGGTGGAGTTCAACAGTGCCCTGGGGCCTTACAAGGGGGGCATGCGGTTCCACCCCTCCGTCTACCTGGGCATCATCAAGTTCCTGGGCTTTGAGCAGATCTTCAAAAACGCGCTCACCGGCCTGCCCATCGGCGGCGGCAAGGGCGGCAGCGACTTCGACCCCAAGGGCAAATCCGATGACGAAATCATGCGCTTCTGCCAGAGCCTGATGACCGAGCTGTACCGCCACCTTGGGGAATACACGGATGTGCCCGCTGGCGACATCGGTGTGGGGGGCCGCGAGATCGGCTACCTGTTCGGTCAGTACAAGCGCATCACCAACCGCTATGAGTCCGGCGTACTGACCGGCAAGGGCCTGGACTGGGGTGGCAGTCGTGCCCGTACCGAGGCCACCGGTTTCGGCACCGTGTTCTTTACCCAGGAAATGCTCCGGGCCAGGGGGGACTCCCTGGACGGCAAGACGGTGGTGGTGTCCGGCTCCGGCAACGTAGCCATCTACGCCATCGAGAAAGCCCACCAGCTGGGTGCGAAAGTCATCGCCTGCTCCGACTCCGGCGGTATCATCGTGGACGAGCAGGGTATCGACCTGGATACCGTCAAGCGCCTCAAGGAAGTGGAACGCCGCCGCATCAGTGCCTATGTGGAAGCCCACAAACACGCCAGGTATGTGGAGAATGGCAACATCTGGAGCGTTCCCTGTGATGTGGCCCTGCCCTGCGCCACCCAGAACGAACTCAACGGCTCCGATGCGAAGACCCTGGTGGAGAACGGCTGCATCGCCGTGGCGGAGGGTGCCAACATGCCCACCACCCCGGAGGGCATTCAGATCTTCCAGGAGGCAAAGCTGTCCTACGGGCCCGGCAAGGCCGCCAATGCCGGCGGTGTCGCCACCAGCGCACTGGAAATGCAGCAGAACGCCAGTCGCGATTCATGGACCTTCGACTACACTGAGAAGCGCCTGGAGGAGATCATGATCAACATCCACAAGAGCTGCTTCGAAACCGCCGGAGAGTTCGGCTCCCCGGACAATTATGTACTGGGTGCGAACATTACCGGCTTCATCAAGGTGGCCCGGGCCATGGATGCCATGGGTCTGATCTGATCATGACCACTGTCACCGACGCCGGGCCCGACCCGGCGGTATCCACCGGTGTCCCGGGTCTTGACCAGGTACTGGACGGACTGCGGATCGGTGACAATGTGGTCTGGCGGGTGACCGACCTGGAGGATTACCGGCGCTTTGTCACCCCTTTCGTGGCGTCAGCCACCGACGCTGGCCGCCAGATCATCTACCTGCGCTTTGGTCAGCACCCACCGCTGCTGGCTGCCGGCCCGGGCATCCGCGTTATCGAAGTGGACGCCCGGGACGGCTTCGAGTCCTTCACCGCCCGCATCTGGGAACTGGTGGAAACCTGGGGCCGCGGTGCCTTCTACGTGTGCGACTGTCTCAGTGACCTGCTCAACGCCTGGGCCACCGACACCATGGTGGGCTATTTCTTCCGAGTGATCTGCCCCTTGCTGTATGAACTGGACACCGTCGCCTGGTTCGCGTTGCTGCCACAACGACACTCCCGCCAGACTCTGGACCGCATACGTGCCACCACCCAGGTCATGATCGACGTGTACCGGGCCGAGGACGACATGCAGGTGCAGCCGGTGAAGGTCTGGCAACGGCAGTCTCCCACCATGTTCCTGCCCCACCGTTACCGCGACGGGGACTTCATACCGGTCACCGACAGTTCCAGTGCCACCCGGCTGCAGGCGGCCATCGAACAGCAGGCCCATGCCTCCCAGCAGTTGCTGGACGGCTGGGACAGACTGTTCCTGGAGGCGGAAGAGCATGCCGGGCGGACCCGTGACGAGACCGGCCACGCCCTGGTTCGACGCATCCTCCGGGTGCTGATCAGCCGTGACCACCGTATGCTGGACCTGGCACAACGCTACCTGACCCTCGATGATCTCACCGCCATCCACAACCGCACTATCGGCAGTGGCTTTATCGGCGGCAAGGCGGTGGGCATGCTACTGGCCCGTGCCATGCTGTTGCAGGACGACCCGGACACCTGGCACACCGCCCTGGACCCCCACGATTCCATGTTCATGGCCTCGGACGTGTGGTACGCCTTCCTGGTGTACAACGGGTTGTGGCCCGCCGTCATGGAACACCGTACCCGGGAAGGCTTCTTTGAGCAGGCGCCGGCATTGGGGGACGCCATCCTGGCCGGCGAGTTTCCGCCGGAGGTGCGACCGGAACTGATCCGGACCCTGGACCACTTCGGCCAGTATCCGATTCTGGTGCGCTCCAGCAGCCTGCTGGAAGACGGCTTTGGCAATGCCTTTGCGGGCAAGTACGAGAGCGTGTTCCTGATCAACCAGGGCGATCCGGAGCACCGGCTGGAGGCGTTGGAAAATGCCATCCGCCAGGTCTACGCCTCCACCATGAGCGATGACGCCCTCAGCTACCGACGCAGCCGTGGCCTGGAAGAGCAGGAGGAGCCCATGGCCCTGCTGATCCAGCGGGTCAATGGACGCTTTCATGACCATTGGTACCTGCCGGATGCCGCGGCCGTCGGCGTATCCCGCAATACCTTTGTCTGGGCCCCGGAGATGGACCCCAAGGCGGGTATGCTTCGGCTGGTGATGGGCCTGGGTACCCGCGCCGTCGACCGGATCGAGGGGGACCACGCCTGGGTTATCGCCCTGGATCAGCCCCTCAAACAACCCTTTCGCAGTCTTGAGGAAAACTACCGGTTCAGCCAGCACCTGGTGGACAGCCTGGACGTAAACGGCCCGGGCCTCACCACCACCGACCTGACCACCCTGGCCCGGGAAGCGCCGGACCTGCCCCTGACCAGCCTGGGGGAAACTGACCGGGCGGCCTCGGAGCGGGCCCGGGAACTGGGGCTGGATCACCCCGTGTGGCGCCTGACCTTCCGACCGTTGATCCGCCAGGGCGAGGTGATCCGATTGGCGAGCCGGATGCTGTCCACCCTGGAGGCAGCCTATGCCCACCCGGTTGACGTGGAGTTCACCATCCACCTGGGCGGGGCGGGTGAGAGCCCCCGGATCAATCTGGTGCAGTGCCGGCCCCTGGCCACCATCGGCGACGCCAGTCCGGTATCCCTGCCACCCCAGCCCGACCCGCACCGGCTGTTGATGGCTACCCGGGGGCACTTCATGGGGGGCAATATCAACCTCGCCATCCACCGGATCATCCAGGTAAACGCCGAGGCCTATAGCGCCCTGGATGTCCACGGCAAGTACCAGGTTGCCACCCTGGTGGGGCGGCTGGCCCGGCAGACCCCGGAGCGTTTCAACCTGATGCTGGCCGGTCCCGGGCGGTGGGGCACCAGCAGCCCGGAGTTAGGGGTACCGGTGGGGTTTGCGGACATCAGCCGGGTGTCGGTGCTGGCGGAAATCGCCGACATGGGCAACGGCATGGTGCCGGACCTGTCCTATGGTTCCCACTTCTTCCAGGATCTGGTGGAAACCGGTATCGCCTATGTTGCCCTGTTCCCCGGTGAACGGGACTGCCTCTGGAATCCGGGCTGGCTGGAACAGCACACCCAGCAACGGACCATCGACTGCCTGCTGCCGGACGACCTGCCTGCGGTCGCCATCCGGGAGTGCGTAGAAGTCATGGAATGCGAGGAGGTACCGTTACGCATTCTTGCAGACATCACCCGTCAGCGGCTCCTGGGCGGCCATCCGTGAGCCAGCCCCGAGGGCCTGCCAGGCCTGGTAGCTGGTCAGGTAGATGTGCCCGGTCAGACGCTCCAGGAAGCGTGTCCCCTCCAGCCGGTCCATCACCGGGCCCTTGACTTCCGACAGGTGAAAACGCACACCACCGGCCTCAAGGCGTTCATTGATGGCCTCCAGGCTCTCCAGCGCGGAGGCGTCGATCAGGTTTACCGCCGGGCATACCAGCACGATATCGGTCAGCTCGGGCTGGCTGCTGACCAGCTCCAGGACCCGGTCTTCCAGGAAGCGGGCATTGGCGAAATAGAGGCTCTCGTCCACCCGCAACATGGCCAAATGGGCACGGGTTTCCACCTGGTGGCGGCGCACATTGCGGAAATGCTCGGTCCCCGGCACCCGACCGACCACGGCGCTGTGGGGCCGACTGGTGCGGTACAGGAACAACCCGATAGACAGCCCCACCCCCGCCAGGATACCGGCCTCCACGCTATAGCCCAGGGTCAGCGAGATCGTCGCCAGCATGGCCACGAAATCCGCCCGGGAGTATCGCCAGGTCCGCACCAGCGCCGGCAGATCGATCAGCGACAACACCGACACGATAATGGTGGCCGCCAGGGTGGCCACCGGTAACAGGGCAATGGCCGGGGTCAGGAACACCGTGGCCAGTGCCACGCCAAGGGCCGCCAGGGCCCCAGCGGCGGGCGTCTCGGCACCGGCGTCCACGTTCACCGCCGACCGGGAAAAGCTCCCGGCCACGGGCATGCCTCCGGACATCCCCGAGACCAGGTTCGACGCCCCCAGGCCCACCAGCTCCTGGTCGGGATCGATACGCTCTCGCCGCCTGGCCGCCTGGGTCTGCGCAATGGACACGGACTCCACAAAGCTCACAATGCTGATCAGCACGGCACTGATCGCCAGCTGTCGCCACAGGGACAGATCGGCGGCCGGCATGACCAGTTCCGGCAGGCCCGACGGCACGTCGCCCACCACCGCCACCCCGGCCCTGTCCAGCCCCAGGGCCCAGGTGACGGCTGTGGTCACCGCCACAGCAAGCACGGGGGCGATCCTGGCAAGGTTGTCCGCAAGCCTGGAACCCACGCCCAGCCCCGTCAGCAACGGCTTCAGGTACCTACGGGCGGCCAGCAAAGCCAGCAGCACACCGCCACCGATGGCCAGCGTCAGCCCGTGGAGTTCGTCCCGGTGCCGGACCAGCGCCATCGCCACCTCGTAGAGGTTCTGGCCGCCGGCCTGTATACCCAGCACGGGCCCCAACTGACTCGCCACGATCACCAGTCCGGAGGCGGTAATAAACCCGGAGATCACCGGATGACTGAGGAAATTGGCCAGGAATCCGAGGCGACATACGCCCATGACCAGGAGCATCAGCCCGGTCATGGCGGTCAACAGGATAGCGCCACCAACCATATCCGCCGATCCCGGCTCGAACAGTTGCCCCAGGGCGGCGGCAGCCATCAGCGCGGTTATCGCCACCGGTCCCACTGACAGGGTCCGGCTGGAGCCGAACACGGCGTACAACACCAGCGGCAGGATACTGGCATAAAGCCCCATCTGCGGTGGCAGACCCGCCAGCATGGCATAGGCCAGGGATTGGGGAATCAGCATGACGGTGACAATCACCGCCGCCAGCAGGTCACGGGCCAGGAAGGCACGGTTATAACAGGGCAGCCACGTCAGTACCGGCAGGAAACGGGACAGTTTCACGATGATCGCCCCTGGAAGCGGTTAGTGGGTAGCGTCAGGGATCGCGCCAGACAAAATGGCATCCCAGGAAACGCGAATACGTTCTAAGCATATACCAAAAGGCAATATATAAGGAAGTCGATGTTCCTAGGAACGGATGGGGCCGGACGCGTCCACCAGGCAGTCCCGCCCGGACCCCTTGGCCTTGTACAGGCGACGATCCGCCTCGGTGATCAGTGCGTCACTGCTCAGGGTCTCCCAGGGCAGGTCCGTCACATGGACCAGGCCGGCGCTGACCGACACCGGAACCGCCTCCCCCTCGAAGCAGACCGGCTGTTCCCGGACCAGCTCCAGTATCCGTTGCAGGGCGCGGCAGGCCTGGTCCGGCGTAACATCCGCCAGGGCGATAACAAATTCCTCGCCGCCATACCGGGCCGCCACATCCGTGCCACGACGCTGGCCCTGGAGGAGACCGGCAAAATGTCGCAGCACCCGGTCACCGGCCAGGTGACCGTGGTTGTCATTCACCTGCTTGAAATGGTCAATGTCCAGCATGGCCAGGGCCAGCCCCTCCCCGGTGCGCTGGTAATGGGCCAGCATCTCTTCAATCCGTGGCTCAAGGTAGCGGCGATTGTGTATCCCCGTCAGCGGGTCGAGGATGGACTGATCCAGGAGTTCCTGCTCCAGGCGGAACCGCTCCACGGCCTGGGCCAGCATGTTGGCCACCAGTACCAGCAGGTCGTCCAGGTCCCCGCGCCAGTGGCGGACGGTGAGGGAATCCATGCCGAAGAACCCCTCCACCACACCCCGGACCTGCAGCGGAGCGCAGAACATGGCGGCCACCTCCTCCTCCTCCAGCAGGGCCCGCTCCTCGACGGCAGTCTCTGGTAGCCGGCTGACATCCTCCACGAACACCACCTGGTTCCGACCCAGCACGTCCCGGATCTGCTGTTGCCACCAGTGAAACCCGGTGATGTCCACATCCTGCTGGCTGTCCTTGAGGGCGGTCACCCCATCGCGGCACCATTCGTGAGTATTGGTCATGTGGGTCAGATCATCGGAAAACTGGTAGATATAGGCCCGATCAAGCTGGAAGAAGTTACCGATACGGGCCAGGAAGTGGTTGATCTCCGCATCGATATCACCAATCGCGGAGTCCATGAATTCCGAGGACAGGCTGGCCAGCAACTGGTGAAAACGTAGCTGATAGTCCGTCTCGGCCTCACTGGCCCGAAGACTGAGCTCCAGGTCCTTGTGGGCCTGGATATTGGTGAACTGGCCGAACCAGAGGGTACTGCCATCCGCCAGGCGCTTGGGCAGGGAATGGCCCTCGAACCATTGGTAACTGCCATCCTTGAGGCGAACCCTGGCCTGGTATTGCCAGGGTTGGAGGGTACGGGCGGATTCATCGGTGGACGGGCGCAGTCCCTCCACGTCGTCCGGGTGTACCAGCTCCGTTAGCAGCAACCCGTCCTGACCCAGTTCCTCGGGCGTCACGTCAAACAGGTCACTGACACGGCTGCTGATATAGGGAAAACGCCGCTGGGTACCGTCGGCACTCACCCAATAGCTGAACAGGACACCGGGCACGCCAGACGCCAGTTCTTCCAGCAGATCTGGAACATGCTTGTCATCCTTCCCGGAAGCAGACTCCAGTGCCATAGCCTATGTCCAGTCGCTAAATGGATCGTTAAAGTCTGGACCACCAAACATGTATTAGTTTAGTACATTAATTCTAATTCACACATGTTCCAACCAAGTGTGGACCACTTTCGCCACTCACGAAACGTGCCGCCGATAGACACTCCCTGGCGAATCCACCCCGGGATCGTCAGAATAGGCCTTTTCAGATGGATACGGATGTAACGTGCAGACACCCTCTTTTCTAGCCTCCCGGGAATGGCAGGCCTTCTGGCTGGCGGTGGGCTTCCTGACGCGGATTCCCATGCCGGTTCGCATCGACTACTCGCAGCGCCTGATGAACCAGAGCAGTCTCTACTTTCCGCTGGTGGGCCTGTTGCTGGGGGCTCTCTATGCGGCGGCTTTCAGTCTGCTGGACGCCTGGTTCCCGCCGATGGTGTCCATCCTGCTGGTGATGGTCCTGCACCTGTGGCTCACCGGGGCCTTCCACGAGGACGGACTGGCGGACAGCATCGATGCCCTGGGCGGTGGCTATACGGTGGAAAAACGTCTGGCCATCATGAAGGACAGCCGTATCGGCACCTACGGCACGGTGGCACTGGTGATGGCCCTGGGGTTGAAGGCGGCATTGCTGCTGGAAAGCCGCCATATCCCGATGGCACTGTTGCTGGCACCGGCGGTGTCACGCCTGACCCCCCTGTTGTTGATGGGCTACCTGCCCTATGTGACCCAGTCCGACCAGAGCAAGAGCAAGCCGGTGGCGGACGGTTTCTCCCGCCGGCGCCTGGCACTGGCCGCCGCCTTCACCACGGTGCTGGGTGTGGTGGCCAGCCTCTGGCACAGCCACCTGTTGCTGTGGTGCCTGCTGGCCACCCTGGGCGTGGCCCTGTTGTGGGGGCGCTACCTGCGATCGCAACTGGGCGGCTATACCGGGGATGCGCTGGGTGCCAGCGTGGTGCTGTCGGAACTGGTGCTACTGTTGCTGATGGCGTCCTGATCCTCCTTTACCGGTGACAGCAGCGACAGGGGCGCATCCTGTGCCAGTCGGGTCACGATCAGATAACGGGCATGGGAGTAACTGCCACCATCGACCCCGTCCGTGAGGTAGACGATGGCATCCTCCAGCCCGTCCCCGTTGTAGTCCCCCCGGGCCAGCACCCGCAGGCGCTGTACCGAACCGTCCTGGCCCCGGTATACCGCTTCATAGTTGCTGACCGGCTCGAACCCCGCCGGCGTTTCCACCCCGGCCCAGGTTTCCATGGCCCGGACCCGTTGCCGGGTGTCGCCGGAAATGGCCAGGGCGAACTCCGCCGGTGCCGCCATGGGCAACTCCCGGTCCAGCAGCGACGGCTCCAGGAAACTGCGATCAAAACCGGTCAGGCTGGCCGATGCCCTCACTGCCTGGCAGAGGGCGGTGCGGGCCTGCAGGAAGGGCTGTTCGAACAGGTTGCGGGCCTCGTAGCCCCGGGTGGTCAGGGCCATCAGTTCCAGGCAGTTGCCGGCTTCCCGATCGTCCTCGTAGGCGTGCACCAGCGGGGCGGGATACTCCCATTCCCAGGCGAGCTGGGCCTGGGCCCAGTCATCGGGAGCGCCCTGCTCCGTTTCAGGCACGGGGATCGGGTGTTCCGGGCTCAGGGTGGCCGGATTCTTGGTGGTGGTACAGGCCACCAGGGCCAGACCGAGGAAGGGCAGCAGTGACTTCAGTTCAGGCATGGGGTGATCCTCCGTGATCCGCTATCGATTGGGCTGCCTGCGGACTGGCTGAATACCCGGATATCTGTCCATGTTTACGCTTGTAACCGGCAAACGTGAAGTATCTTGCCAATAGACAGATCCGTGGATAAGCCGTGAGCCATCCGGGAATCGGGAACGAAGGGAATATTCAGAAAGAGCCACGATCACTCATTTCCCTGAGTCGGATTTCCAGAGTCCTTTCCGCCAATCATTGCGGGGCCCACTGCAGGCACATCATTGCACCCGGGCAACCGGCGTCCAGCCTGGAATCAGGCAAACGCGTAACATGAACTTTACGTCATATTGGCGCCCATGACCAGTGCGGGATTCTCCAGTTTCACTGAGCAATGGGCACCTGAAGCCCCATTACCAACCATGGGGTAGGTAATGGGGCCAGTGTTACGGCCCAACGATTTTGGCGGCCTCTTCCACCGGCGTATGGCGTACGTCCTCGCCCTCCACCATGTAGATCACATTCTCCGCCAGGTTGCAGGCGTGATCCCCCACCCTTTCCAGGGCACGCAACACCCACATGACGGCCATGCAGCGCGAAATATTGCGGGAATCTTCCATCATGAAGGTCAGCAGCGTCCGGGTGGCCGCCTGGTATTCCTCATCCACCCGCTTGTCTTCCCGCATGACCTTCAGGGCCTGCTGCGAATCCAGACGGGAGAAGGCATCCAGGGCATCGTGGAGCATGCTGGTAACGTGGGTGCTGATATGCCGGACTTCCACGTATCCCCGCGGCGCATGGCCTTCCTGGGATAGCGTCAGGGCGAATTTGGCAATTTTCTTGGCTTCATCACCGACCCGCTCCAGATCGGATACCATCTTGACCACGGCGATGACCAGCCGCAGGTCCCGGGCAGCGGGCTGGCGCCGGGCGATCAGCCGGGTGGCTTCCTCGTCCAGATCCTTTTCCATCTTATCCACCAGCTTGTCCCGCGCGCGGATCTCATCGGCGGAGTGGCCATCACCATCAATCAGCGCATTGACCGCATCAATGGTCTGCTGTTCAACCAGACCACCCATCTTGAGAAAGTCATTCTTCAGGTTGGACAGATCTTCGTTGAACTGATGGGAAATATGATCCCCATACATATCATCTTTTTTAGTGGGCATTCTCTGCTCCTCGGAATCGCAACCTGTTTAGCCGAAACGACCGGTGATGTAGGACTCGGTGAGTTCGTGTTCGGGCGCGGTAAAGACCTTGTTGGTTTCGTTGACCTCCACCAGGTGACCCAGATGGAAATAGGCGGTGCGATGGGACACTCGGGCCGCCTGCTGCATGGAGTGGGTCACGATAACGATGGTGTAGCTTTCGGACATTTCCGCAATCAGCTCTTCCACCTTCGCCGTGGCGATGGGGTCCAGCGCAGAACAGGGCTCATCCATCAGGATCACCTCGGGGCTGACGGCGATGGCCCGGGCAATACAGAGCCGCTGCTGCTGGCCGCCGGACATGCCGGTGGCGGTGGCATCCAGCCGGTCCTTCACCTCGTTCCACAGCCCTGCCTTGCGCAGGCTGTTTTCCACGATGTCATCCAGGTCCGACTTGCGGTTGGCCAGGCCGTGGATACGGGGGCCGTAGGCCACGTTCTCATAGATGGATTTGGGGAACGGGTTCGGCTTCTGGAACACCATGCCCACCCGGGCCCGCAACTCCACCACGTCCCGTTTGGGGTCGTAGATATTGTCGTCGTCCAGCATCAATTCTCCCTTCACACGGCAGATATCGATACTGTCGTTCATCCGGTTGAGGCAGCGCAGGAAGGTGGACTTGCCGCAGCCGGACGGACCGATAAAGGCGATAACCTCATTGCGGGCGATGTCCAGGCTGATTTTCTTGATCGCCGGGGTGTCACCGTAGAGCACCTCCACATTGCGAAGCTTGAACTTGGGGTCGTCCGCGAATGGCGAGCCAACCGTCTTGCCCTCTTCGATTAGGGTTTCCGCCGGTTTTTCTTCCGGAATCGGGATAGCAGTTTCCTCCGGCATGCTTGCCTCTTTATCTACTGTCGTATTCAAGGTGTTCATCGCCATTCTCCTTACCACCGGCGCTCAAGACGCTTGCGCATCCAGATCGCCAATGCGTTCATACTGATCAGGAAGGCCAGCAGCACCATAATGGCCGCCGACGCCCGCTCGATAAAGGCCAGCTCCGGACTGCCCGCCCACAGGAACACCTGCACCGGCAATACCGTGGCGGAGTCCAGGAAACCCTCGGGTACATCCACGATAAACGCCACCATGCCAATCAGCAGCAGCGGCGCGGTCTCGCCCAGGGCCTGGGCCATGCCGATAATGGAACCGGTAAGCATGCCCGGCAGCGCCAGGGGCAGCACATGGTGCAGCACCACCTGCATCTTGGAGGCCCCCATGCCTTCGGCGGCCTCGCGAATGGACGGCGGTACACTCTTGATCGCCGCCCGGCTGGAAATAATGATGGTGGGCAGGGTCATCAGGGTCAGCACCAGACCACCCACCAACGGCACCGACCGGGGCATGCCGAACAGATTGATGAAGACCGCCAGGCCCAACAGACCGAAGATGATGGATGGCACCGCCGCCAGATTGTTGATATTCACCTCGATGAAATCGGTCAGCTTGTTCTGGGGCGCAAACTCCTCAAGATAGATGGCCGCCGCCACCCCGATGGGAAACGACAGTAACAGGGTCACAACCATGGTCAGCAGGGAGCCCACGATGGCACCGAGGATGCCGGCCCGGGACGGATCCCGGGAATCACCCCGACTGAACAGGACGTCGTTGAACGAGTTCTGCACCACGCCCTGCTCCACCAGTTGATCCACCCACCGCCGCTGTTGCTCGGTGAGTTTTATGGAGTACTGATCATCGCCAGCGTGCTTGACGTAGACGTCCACATTGGTATGGGACAGGAACGTCATGGTCTGGGTGGTACCCAGCAGGTCCGGGTTTTTCTCCAGGGCATCCCGCAACTGGTTCGAGGCATAGGGGTTGATCAGCCCGCGCACCGCGCTGCGGTCGGATTCCGTGGCGCCGGGAATCTGTTTCATCAACGCCTGGATCAGCGGTTCGACGAAATCCGCGTTCTTCATCTGGCGTTCGTCGCTGGCGTCATCGAGATACATCATCTCACCATCGACATCCACTTCCATGGTGATGGTGGTCTTGACGAAGGCCGTGTGCCCCTTGCCGATAATATCGGTGAAAAGCACCACCAGCGCCGTCAACGCGATGGCAATGGCCACGATGCCATAGGCCCGGAAACGGCGCTCCTTGCGGTAGCGGCGCTTCAGCGACTGGCGGACAATGGCCGCCTGTGACTGTTGATCATTCATACTGTTCCCGATATTTGCGTACGATGTGAAGGGCGAACACGTTGAGGATCAGGGTGGCCAGGAAGAGCATGGCACCCAGGGCGAAGGCCGCCAGGGTCTTGGCGCTGTCGAACTCCTGGTCTCCGGTCAGCAGGGTCACGATCTGCACAGTGACGGTGGTGACCGTTTCCAGCGGATTGGCCGTCAGGTTGGCCGCCAGGCCCGCCGCCATGACCACGATCATGGTCTCGCCAATGGCACGGGACACCGCCAGCAGTATGCCCCCCATGATGCCCGGCAGGGCCGCGGGAAAGATCACCTTCTTCATGGTTTCCGACTGGGTGGCCCCCAGGGCCAGTGAGCCGTCGCGGAGCGTCTGGGGCACCGCGTTGATGACGTCGTCGGAGAGCGACGACACAAAGGGAATGATCATGATGCCCATGACACCACCGGCCGCCAGGGCGCTCTGGGATGAGGCATCAATGCCCAGGGAAGCGGCAAAGTTGCTGATAAACGGCGCCACGGTCAGGGCGGCAAAGAAGCCATAGACCACGGTAGGGATGCCGGCCAGCATTTCCAGCAGGGGTTTGACGACGCCCCGTACCTTCTTGTTGGCGTATTCAGACAGGTAGATCGCCGACAGCAGCCCGACCGGCACCGCCACCACCATGGCAATCGCCGAGATCAGCAGGGTGCCGGTAAACAGCGGGATCATGCCAAAGGAGCCTTCTGCCGCCACCTGGTCCGCGCGCAGGGCGGTCTGCGGACTCCAGCTGGTACCGAAGAAGAACTCAAAGAACGAAATCTTGCCGAAGAAACGAACCGTCTCGAAGAACACCGAGAAAATAATGCCCAGGGTGGTGAGGATGGCCAGGGCCGCGCAGGAAAAGAAGATCCACTTCAGGGTGGTCTCTACCTGAACGCGGGCATTCAGCCGTGGCCGGATACGCACCCAGCCCAGGAAACCGGCCAGCACGGCCACCGCCACAACCAGCGACGTCATGTACCAGCGACTCAGCTCCCGTAGCGTAGCCAGGCGTTCGGCGGCCTCCGCCACCGGCGGCTCGACGAAATCAGCCGGCAACGCTCCGCTGGCCACATTGCTGATCTTGCTCAGCAGCAGGCTGGCGGCACCATCGGAATCCGGGATCATGTCCGGCGGCAGGGAGCCCACCACCAGTAACTGGATGACCTTTCCCTGGAACGCCGCCCATAGCGCCAGTACGATCAACGCCGGAATACCGCACCACAGCGCCGCCCGGGCACCATAGTAGAACGGCAGGGATTTCAGGTGGCGAATACCACCCAGGGGCATGGCCAGCGATCGCGAGCGGGCGTACCCGAGCCCGTACGCCACCAGCGCCATGACCAGCGTGAGTAGGAAAAGATTGGCCGCTTGCATGCAATTGTCCGTCTTCAGAAACTTCAGGACCAGTGGCTCCAGAAGAAGTTTTCTTCCGTTACCAGACTGACCGCCTCACATACGCCAAAGGGTGCGGGCCCTGTTGGACCCGCACCCTCGGTGTCATCCGGTTGAGACCGGACCTTACATCAACTCGTCCTTGCTCAGGTTCGGCATCTCTGCCGCCTTGTCCTGCAGATCCATCAGCGCATCACGGGGAGGCACGATCAGGCCAACGGCCTTCAGGTAGCCGTTCGGGCCCATGGCGCCGGCGCTGGTGAATTCCTCGGTATACTCGGTAATACCCGGAACCACGCCGATGTGAGCCTTCTTCACGTAGAAGAACAGGGAGCGGGCAACAGGGTACTCGTCAGCGGCGATGTTCTCCACTGTCGGCACCATGCCGTTCAGGCGGGCAGCCTGCAGGCGGTCCGAGTTCTCTTCCAGGAAGCTGTAGCCGAACACACCGAACATGTCGGTATCGTCGATCAGCTTCTGGACGATCAGGTTGTCGTTCTCGCCGGCTTCGATGAAGGCGCCGTCTTCACGGATGCTGTGGCATACGCCTTCCATGTCGTCTTCGCTCATGTTGGCAACGGCCGGCAGGTCTTCACAGCCGCCCTGCATGGCCAGCTCGACGAAGGCGTCACGGGTACCGGACGTCGGGGGCGGGCCCATAACCATGATCGGCTTGTTCGGCAGGCTGGAGTCAACATCGCTCCAGTTCTCGTAGGGGTTATCGATCAGTTTGGACTCATCGTCCGGATCCGGAACCTGCTTGCCCAGGGCCAGGAACAGCTGCTCCAGGGTGATGTCCAGGTTCTCGGCTTCGCTGGAGCTGGCGATAACGATACCGTCGGAACCGATACGGAACTCGGTGATGTCCTCAACGCCATTGCTCTGGCACAGGTCGTACTCGGACGGCTTCATGCGACGGGAGGCGTTGGTGATGTCCGGGTGCTGGGTGCCGATGCCCTGGCAGAACAGCTTCAGGCCACCGCCGGAACCGGTGGATTCCAGTTTCGGGGTCGGGAAGTCGGAGTTGGCACCAAAACGCTCGGCCACAACGGTAGCAAACGGGTAAACGGTGGAAGAACCCACGATGCTGATCGTGTCACGGGCCATGGCCGGCGTGGATACGGCGGCAACAGAGCCTGCCAGTGCTGCGGTTGCGAGTGCTGCTCTCAGTTTCATACGTTGCATCTCCATCGGTTTATTCGCTGTCGGGTTATCCGATGGTGGGCAGATTACGGACAGTCTATGACAACTTTGTGACACACGCAGGATTAATTTCCACTTGCGGCGCCTTCAACTAACTGTCGATTTCACTTGCATACAGCGGCGTGATGAATACCATGCTCAGCAAATAATCAGGGAATCCGGAATTGACGGCCCTCCCGATCATGAATATAGGGCTTACCCGACGGCCCCAATCCAAGAAAAACAAGGTAGCGCTCAATGACTGACTTCGACGACGACAGGCCCACTCCCCGTGGGGAACTGGTGATCCAGATAGTGCCCCTGCCCGCCGACACCAATGCCAACGGTGACGTCTACGCCGGCTGGCTGGTGCAGCAGATGGACACCGCCGCCGGCACCCTCGCCGGACGCATCTCCCAGGGCCGCAACGCCACCGTCGCCATGGACCGCATGGAATTCCTCTCGCCCCTGCGCATCGGCGCCCAGGTGGGCTGCTACTGCGAGCTGGTGGACATCGGTCGCAGCTCCATGAAGATCAATGTGGAAGTGTGGACCCGGGACCGCAACAACAAGGGGGCCCGCAAGGTAACCGAAGGCCTGTTTGTGTATGTGGCCATTGATGAGCATGGCCGCATTCGCGAGGTTCCGGAACAGGCCCGCTGAAGCCTCCCGTGGCGTGGCGCGCCGCCGTTCCTTTATATCGAAGGAAGCTCGTCCTGCCATCGATGTGTCGCGTCTGCACCTTGCTGTCATAAAAGCATCATCGGATTGCCTTACTGTCCGGGAGTGAACCTATTCCCAGACAACAAGGAGTCCGACGATGACCATGAAGCCGCTGACGTTACTGGCCTGCCTTCCCCTGATGCTGCCCCTGGCCGGCCACGCCGAGTTCACCCTCGACAGCCGCTATCAGGACCAGGACGGCGACCTGGTGGCCGACATCCCCGCCGATGCCGACCAGCAGGTGGATCCCTCCACCCTCATCTTTGCCTACACCCCGGTTGAAGACCCGGCGGTCTACCGGGAAGTCTGGTCCGAATTCCTGGACCACCTGGCTGACGCCACCGGCAAGCAAGTCCAGTTTTTCCCGGTACAGTCCAACGCCGCCCAGATCGAAGCCATGCGCGCCGGTCGCCTGCATATTGCCGGCTTCAACACCGGTTCCAACCCGCTGGCGGTAGCCTGCGCGGGCTTTCGTCCCTTTACCATGATGGCGGCGGAAGATGGCTCTTTCGGCTACGAGATGGAAATCATCACCCATCCCGACTCAGGCATTGACGAGGTCGAGGACATTCGCGGTGGTGAGCTGGCGTTCACTTCCCAGACCTCCAACTCCGGCTTCAAGGCGCCGTCGGCGATCCTGAAAGCCGACTATGGCATGATCGCCGGCGAGGACTTCGAACCGGTGTTCTCCGGCAAGCACGACAACTCCATCCTGGGCGTCGCCAACCAGGACTATCCCGCCGCAGCCATCGCCAACTCGGTGCTCAACCGCATGTTGAGCCGCGACGTGGTGAGCGAAGACCAGATCAATACCATCTATACGTCCCAGACCTTTCCCACCACCGGCTATGGCATCGCCCACAACCTGACACCGGAGTTGCAGGAAGCCATCCAGGACGCCTTCTTTTCCTTCGAATGGGAAGGCACCGCACTGGAAGAGGAATTCTCCAAATCCGGTGAGGCCCAGTTTATTCCGATTACCTTCAAGGAACACTGGGAAGTGATCCGCAAGATCGACAATGCCAACGGCGTTCAATACAACTGCCAATAAGCGGTGAACCGGCCACGTGCTTACACTCAGTCATCTCTCAAAAACCTATCCCGCCGGAGATACCGCCCTCCGCCAGGTCAGCTTCGAGGTACCGGCTGGCCAGGTGGTGGGGCTGATCGGCCCTTCCGGTGCGGGCAAGTCCACCCTGATCCGGTGCATCAACCGCCTGGTGGAACCGTCCGCCGGGGAGATCCTGCTGTCGGACACCAACCTGGCGACCCTGCGGGGCGGTGCACTGCGACGTGCCCGGCGCCGGATCGGCATGATCTTCCAGGAGTACGCCCTGGTGGAGCGCCTGACGGTGATGGAGAACGTACTGTCCGGTCGGCTCGGTTACGTGCCGGCCTGGCGGTCGTTCCTGCGCCGCTACTCGCCACGGGACGTGGCCCAGGCATTCTCGTTGCTGGATCAGGTGGGGCTGTCCGATCACTTCAACAAGCGGGCCGACGCCCTATCCGGCGGCCAGCGCCAGCGCGTTGGCATCGCCCGGGCCCTGGAACAGGATCCGGAACTGCTGCTGGTGGACGAGCCCACCGCGTCCCTGGACCCCAAGACCTCGCGCCAGATCATGCGCCTGATCGGCAGTGCCTGCCGGGAGAGGAACCTGCCGGCCATCATCAATATCCACGACGTGATGCTGGCCCAGCAGTTCACCGACCGGATCATCGGCCTGAGGGCCGGTGAAGTGGTCTTCGACGGCGCGCCGAACGCCCTGACCGACGAGGTGCTGACCCGTATCTACGGGGATGAGGACTGGACCCGGATGCGGGGCGAGGACACCGGGAATGAGCATACCCAGGCACCGTCGGTCGACCTGGCCGAAGGGGTGTAACGGATGCAATCGCCGACCACCTCCTACCCGACACGCTGGAAGCGACCGCCACTCATCCTCACCCATCCGGTCTGGCGACGGGTTATCTACCTGGGCGCCCTGATCTACCTGGTGCTTGCGGTCCAGAGTATCGAGATCGACTGGCAGCGGGTGTGGCTGGGTCTGGACCGTGGCTGGAAATTCGTGGAAGGCTTCCTGGTGCCGGATTTCGTCACCCGGTGGCGGGATATCAGCGAAGGCCTGATGGAGAGCCTGACCATGACGGTGACCTCAACGGTGGCCGGCATCCTGATTTCCGTGCCCATCGGCATCGGTGCCGCCCGCAACCTGGCACCGGCGCCGGTCTACCTGGCCTGCCGGAGCATCATCACCCTGTCCCGCTCGTTCCAGGAGGTGATCATCGCCATCCTGCTGGTGGCCATGTTCGGCTTCGGGCCTTTTGCGGGCTTCCTGACCCTGGCGTTCGCCACCATCGGTTTCCTGTCGAAACTGCTGGCGGAGGACATCGAGGAATGCGACCACAGTCAGCTTGAAGCCATCCGCGCCACCGGCGCAAGCTGGTGGCAGGTGGTTAACTACGCCGTGCAGCCCCAGGTCATGCCCCGGCTGGTGGGGCTGTCCCTGTACCGCCTGGATATCAACTTCCGGGAATCGGCGGTGATCGGCATTGTCGGTGCCGGTGGTATCGGGGCCACCCTGAACACGGCCATCGACCGCTACGAGTATGACTCCGCCGGCGCCATCCTGATCATCATCATCGCCATCGTGCTGGTGGTGGAATATTCGTCTTCCTGGATTCGCAGGTGGGTACAATGACCGACACCTCCACACCGGTATGGCACTACCGGACACCGAAGCAGACACTGCTGCGGTGGCTGGGCTGGTTCTCGCTGGTGGCGCTGACCGTGCTCTGCTGGCAGTTGATGACCGAGAACACCATCTGGGCGTTCGTCAGCGACGCGCCCGACCAGGCGGCGGACATTGGCGAGCGCATGTTTCCGCCAGCCTGGGGATACATCGGCGAATTGTGGGAGCCCCTCTGGGACACCATCAACATTGCCACCCTTGGCACCCTGATCGGCGTGGCCATTGCGGTCCCCGTGGCCTTCCTGGCCGCCAGCAACACCACTCCCAGCACCCGATTTGTGCGCCCCCTGGCCCTGCTGGTGATCGTCGCCTCCCGCTCCATCAATTCACTGATCTGGGCCCTGCTGCTGGTGGCCATTATCGGGCCGGGCCTGCTGGCAGGGGTGATTGCCATCGGGCTGCGGTCCATCGGCTTTGTGGCCAAACTGCTTTACGAGGCGATCGAGGAAATCGACACAACCCAGGTTGAGGCCGTTCGCGCCACCGGTGCCAGCGGTGCCCAGGTGATCGACTATGCCATCGTGCCGCAGATACTACCGGCGTTCTGGGGCATCAGCGTGTTCCGCTGGGACATCAACATCCGCGAGTCCACCATCCTGGGACTGGTGGGTGCCGGTGGCCTGGGCATACAGCTCAGCGCTTCGTTGGCCACCCTGGCCTGGAACCAGGTGGCCATGATCTTCGTGGTGATTCTGGTCACGGTCATTGCCTCAGAGTGGGTATCCGCCCGGGTACGTCAGGCGGTAATCTGAGGGCATGACCGACAGCCATCCCACCACCTTTGACGGCGTTACCCCGACCCCCGCCTGGGCCTTTGACCAGTACCAGCGGCTGCGGGATCAGCTCCCGGCCACGTCCGCCAGCCGTGGTACTCCCCGGTGGATAGCGTCACTGGAGCCGCTGGCCGGTGAGTTCGACGCCTTTGTGTTCGATGCCTTCGGGGTGCTGAATACCGGCATGGCGGTTATCCCCGGCGCGGTAGAACGACTCGCCAGCCTGCAGGTCAGCGGTAAACCGATACTGGTGCTTTCCAACGCCGCCACTGCCAGCCAGCAGGTCCTGACCGCGAAATACCGGGCCATGGGGTTCGAACTGACCGAAGACAGGATCATCTCCAGCCGCTGGCTGCTGGAAGATTCCCTCGCCCGGGAACCCAGGCACGGCGTGTGGGGCGTGATCGCGCCGGCCCATTCGGACAGCCACTCACTGGGCCCTCTCACACAGCAGCCGGTACGCCCCGGCGTGACCGACCAGGCACTGGATGCCTGCGACGGGTTTATCTTCCTGAGCAGTGAGCATTGGGATGAGTCCCTGCACACGCAAGTGTCCAACAGCCTGAAGCGTCGCCAGCGACCGCTGGAGGTGGCGAACCCGGACCTGGTGGCGCCCCGCGGCGACTGCCTGACCCTGGAACCAGGCTTCTTCGCCCACAGACTGCGGGAGGAGACCGGCATCAACCCGCGCTTCTTCGGCAAGCCTTACGGCCCGGCCTTTGACGCCGCCCTTGAGCGCCTGGCCGGCATTCCCGCCCATCGCATACTGATGGTCGGCGACACCCTGCACACGGATATCCTGGGCGCCAGGGCCAAGGGAATGGCGAGCCTGCTGGTCACCGACCATGGCTCACTGGCGGGTATGGACCTGGACGCCTGCATCCGGGCGTCTGGCATTACGCCGGACTTTGTCACTGGCTCGATCTGACCAGCCGGCCCGCCTTTCGGAATCGTAACCCCCTGATGCGTGACACCACAGGCAGAATAGGGACACCGTTTGCCATAGGAGTCACCCATGGATCGACGTTCCCTGTTGCTTCACCTGGCCGCTGCCGCCGGCGTATCTGGCCTGCCCCTGTCCGCGCTGCTGGCACCCCGCCCGGCGGCGGCCAGCAAGGTTCCGCTGCCCGAGCAGTTCGACTTTGCCTGGCTCAAGGGTCATGCCCGTCACCTGGCCGACCAGCCCCACGCCCCTGCCAGGGAACAGGTGCCCCAGGCCCTGAAGGACATCTCCTGGGATGATTACCAGTCGATCCGGTTCAAGGCCGACCAGGCACTCTGGCATGACCAGGACAATCCCTTCGAGATCGGTTTCTTCCACCTGGGTCTGTATTTCCAGGAACCCGTGCACCTGTACGAACTGGTGAACGGCCAGCCCCGGGAGATCCCCTACAGCCCGGACAACTTCACCTACCAGGGCGAACAATCCCTGCAGGGGCTGCCGGATGATCTCGGTTACGCCGGCTTCCGGGTCCGCTTCCATACCGACCATGAACGGGACCTGGCCGCCTTCCTGGGGGCCAGCTACTTCCGCGCCGTGGGCGAATCCATGCAGTACGGCCTGTCCGCCCGGGGGCTGGCGGTGGATACGGCCCTGGACAGCGGCGAGGAGTTTCCCCGCTTCACCGCGTTCTGGTTCCAGCAGCCGCCGGCAGGGTCTTCACGACTCACCCTCTATGCGTTGCTGGAATCCGACAGCGTTACCGGTGCCTACGCCTTCGACCTCTACCCGGGGCGGAACATGGTGATGGACATCGACGCGGTCCTCTATCCTCGCCGCACCATCGAACGCGTCGGCATTGCCCCGCTCACCAGCATGTACCAGATGGGCGAGAACGACCGCCGCATGGCCAACGACTGGCGACCGGAAATCCACGATTCCGACGGCCTTTCCCTGTGGACCGGGGCGGGTGAGTGGATCTGGCGACCGCTGCGCAATCCCCGCCACCTGCGGGTAAACAGCTTCCTGGACAACAATCCCCGGGGCTTTGGCCTGCTGCAGCGGGACCGGGATTTCGACCACTACCAGGACGACAGCGTGTTCTATGAAAAGCGGCCCAGCCTGTGGGTGGAGCCCAGTAGCGGCTGGGGTGAAGGCTCGGTGATGCTGGTGGAGATTTCCACGGCGGATGAAACCATGGACAACATCGTCGCCTTCTGGCACCCCAAGGAACCACTGGAGCCGGGCCGGGAGCACCTGTTCAGCTACCGGCTGACCTGGGGAGAGAATCCGCCGGTTTCCTATGGCAACCTGGCGACGGTGCAGGCAACCCGAACCGGCATCGGCGGTGTGGTGGGGCAGGAGCGCACCTACTTCTCGCGGCGCTTTGCCATCGATTTTGCCGGTGGCATGCTGGACATGATGGGCGAGGATGCCGAGGTGGAGCCGGTGATCGAGGTCAGCCGGGGCAAGGTGGAAATCACGTCGGCCCGGCCACTGGACGCCATCAATGGCTACCGGGCCATGTTCGACCTGGTGCCGGATGACTCATCCGAACCCATTGATATGCGCGTGTACCTGCGCCTGGGCGACCAGCCACTGACGGAGACCTGGGTGTACCAGTACACCCCGCCGCCTGTGGCGGAAAGGGAGTACTGACACCTAAGTCCGATGCGTCTCGGTGTGGGGAGGTCTTTCCGCCGGGAAAAAGGTGTCTGAGCGAAGCGAGTTCTTTTTCCCAGAGGAAAGGCCTCCCCTCGCCGGGACGCCCCCCAAACCTCAGCAGGCCTCCAAAGGCGCATAGGCCAACACCAGCCATTTGGCGCCATCGTCGAAGTTCACCTGAACGCGGGTATGGTGGCCACTGCCCTCGCTGTTCATCACGATCCCTTCGCCAAACTTGGGGTGGCGCACCCGCTGACCCAGGGTGAACCCGGCCTGTTCCGCCGGGCCCGCATTGTCGAACAGCCCCTCGTTGGGCCGTGACACCATCGCCGGGCGGCTGATGCTGTTGCGTAGTCGCACTTCCTGCAGGCAGTCCGCCGGAATCTCACGCACAAAGCGGGACAGGGCGTGGAACTTCTCCTGCCCGTACAGCCGGCGTGATTCGGCGTAGGTGAGGATCAGACGCTTCATGGCCCGGGTGATGCCCACGTAGGCCAGCCGGCGTTCCTCCTCCATGCGCCCCGGCTCTTCAAGCGACATGCTGTGGGGGAACAGCCCTTCCTCGACACCGGCCAGGAACACCAGCGGGAACTCCAGGCCCTTGGCGGAGTGCAGGGTCATCAACTGCACGCTGTCCTCATGGGTGTCCGCCTGGGCCTCGCCCGCGTCCAGGGCCGCCTGGGCGATGAATTCCGACAGCGCGTCCTCGTCGTCCTCCACCTCATAGTCCGACAGGGCATTGACCAGTTCCTCCAGGTTCTCCACCCGGGCCTGGCCCTTCTCACCCTTCTCGTTGGCGTGGAAATCCTTGAGGCCGCTGAGTTCCAGGGTTTCCTTCATCAAGCCCTGCAGGGACGACTGGTCCACCTTATCGGTCAGGGTCTGGATAATGTCAATAAACTGTTGCAGGCCGGTGCGTGCCTTGCCCTTGACCACGCCGGCGTCCAGCATGCGCTCGGACGCCTCCCACAGGGAGATGCCCTGCTCGGTGGCGTAGGCCCGCAAATCCCCCAGGCTCTTGGCGCCAATGCCCCGGGTGGGCACGTTCACCACCCGTTCGAAGGCGGCATCGTCCCGGCGGTAGTGCACCAGCCGCAGGTAGGCGATGGCATTGCGGATTTCCTGGCGATCATAGAACCGCAGGCCGCCGTAGACCCGGTAGGGAATGCCCTGGCGCATCAGGGATTCCTCCAGCACCCGGGACTGGGCGTTGGAGCGGTAGAGAATGGCCGCCTCGCTGCGCAGGTTGCCCTCGTCCACCCAGGCACTGATGGTGTCGGCAATGTAGTTCGCCTCGTCCATCTCGTTGAACGCGGCATACAGGCTGATGGGTTCGCCGTCGGGGCCATCGGTCCACAGCTCCTTGCCGAGACGCCCCTGGTTGTTGGCGATAACGGCGTTGGCGGCCTTGAGGATCAGTTGGGTGGAACGGTAGTTCTGCTCCAGGCGCACCAGCCGGGAATTGGGGAAGTCCCGCTGGTACTGCTGGATGTTCTCGATCTTCGCGCCCCGCCATCCATAGATGGACTGGTCGTCGTCACCCACCACGGTCAGCGGCACCCGGTTGCTGGCCAGGATCTGCAGCCAGGCGTACTGGATGGTGTTGGTGTCCTGGAACTCATCCACCAGGATGTGCTGGAAGCGGCGCTGGTAATGGGCCAGCAGTTCTGGCCGGTGCAGCCAGAGTTCGTGGGATCGCAGCAGCAGCTCACCGAAATCCACCAGGCCGCCCTGGTGGCACAGTTTTTCGTACTGGCGGTAGATCTGCAGCATGGTGCTGGTGAAGTGGTCGCCCGGGTTCTCCTGGATGTGGCCGGCCCGCAGGCCTTCATCCTTGTGGCTGTTGATGAACCACTGGGCCTGGCGGGGCGGCCAGCGGCCCTCGTCGATCTGCAGCTCCCGCATTACCCGCTTGACCAGGCGCAACTGGTCGTCGCTGTCCAGCACCTGGAAGTTCTCCGGCAGGCCGGCGTCCTGGTAGTGGGCCCGCAGCAGGCGGTGGGCAATGCCATGGAAGGTGCCGAACCACATGCCCCGGGCCGGAACGTCCATCATCTGTTCGATGCGGTAGCGCATCTCCTTCGCCGCCTTGTTGGTGAAGGTCACGGCCAGGATGCCGGTGGGCGGCACCCCATCCACCTGCATCAGCCAGGCCATGCGATGGACCAGCACCCGGGTCTTGCCACTGCCGGCACCCGCCAGCACCAGCAGATGGTCGTTCTGGGCGGTGACCGCTTCACGCTGGGCGTCGTTCAGGGGATCGATGATGGGGGAGACATCCATAATAAAGTCCAATACTGGCTATTTAAACAGGTCCCGAAGTATAACAGGGGCCATGCGCAGATGCGGTTATGGCATCAGCAGGACTGCGAATCGTATCAAAGCGAGGGTCAGCCTCACATCGTTAAAGCCCCCCAAATATGTCGAATAAATTTACATAGATTTGTTCTGATCAAAAAACACTCACATGGAACCAACTGAAATCATTCGCAGTGACACATTCAGGTATGGGTGATGCTTTACCTCGCATCGGAGTCGCAAGACTTCATACCGATAACTGGAAAGGACGAGAAACCATGGACAAGAAACTGACTTGCATGCTGCTGGCAGCGGCGGTCTGGGTGCTACCGTTAAATGCCAACGCTCATACGATAGCGCTCGGATGGGACGTTCTAGGCAATGGTGACGTCATGTTCTACGACGCTCACTGGCACGGGAACCTGGGCGGTCCAAATGGCTCGTTATTTATCGACGGCGATGAATACGCTTTTACCGGCATCGAGAATGACGTGAATTCCCGAACAGGGCTGGAAGGAGCATTGATCAATTCGCAGTACTACTCCTGGGACTCGGGGCCGGGTACCCTGACAGCGATCACTTCGAATAACGACTGGTTGACGGTGTTGGTCTCTGGCCTGGAGCCAGGCTCCCATACCTTTGCCACAACCAATATCGCGCTCACTCAATGGACGCTCGACGATAACCAGAGCAGCGTTACCATTGATCTGCCCCCGCCCCCGACCAGCAATGTGCCAGAACCTTCTTCCCTGGCTCTGATGGCACTGGGATTGCTGGGATTGGGTTTCGCACGCAGGCGGACAAACCGCGCCTGACTCCCTGAGCCTTCCGGGCACTTCTCGGCAGCAGGATCGGATTCGGTCCTGCTGCCTCTATTTTCCCGAAGCACCTTGCTTTCAGAACCCCCGCGGCACCGCCTGCGGCTCCACAAACTCAAACAGGCCCTCGGTGCCGCCCTCGCGGCCGATGCCGGAGGCTTTCATGCCGCCGAAGGGGGCTTCCGGGGCCGGGCCGGTGCCGGTGTTCCAGCCCACATGGCCGAAGCGCAGGCCGCCGGCGACGCGCTGGGCGCGGTCCTCGTCGGCGGTGAACACGTAGGACGCCAGGCCGAACTCGGTGTCGTTGCCCATTTCGATGGCTTCATCCTCGGAGCTGAAGGCCACCATGGGCACCAGCGGGCCGAAGGTTTCCTCCCGGAAACAGGCCATATCGCGCTTGACGCCGGACACCACCGTGGGCGGGAAGAACAGCTTGTCCTTCGGCAGGTCATCCGGCTGGGTGCCCGCCACCAGGCTGGCGCCTTTCTTCAGGGCATCTGCCAGGTGGTCGCGGACCTTGTCGAAGCCGGCCCGGTTGATCAGCGGGCCGATATCCACGTCGCCGTTGATGCCATCGCCCACGGTCATTTTATTGACCCGGTCCGCCAGCTTGCTGGCGAAGGTGTCCATTACCTTCTCATGGACGAAGATGCGGTTGGCGCAGACACAGGTCTGCCCGCCGCCCCGGAATTTGTTGGCGATCAGGTTGTCCGCAGCCTTGTCCAGGTCGGCGTCGTCGAACACGATGAACGGCGCGTTGCCGCCCAGCTCCAGGGCCAGTTTCTTGACCTGGTCGGCGGTGTCGATGATCAGCTTGCGGCCCACTTCGGTGGAGCCGGTGAAGCTGAGCATGGGCACGTCCGGGTTTTCGCATAGTTCCTTGCCGATCACGCTGGCCTTGCCCATCACCAGGTTGATCATGCCTTCGGGCAGGTCCACGTTCTCGTCGATGACGGTGAACATGGCAATCATGGTGAGCGGGGTTTCACTGGCGGGCTTGATCACCGACGGGCAGCCGGCGGCCATGGCGGCGGACAGTTTCTTGGCGATCATGCCGATGGGGAAGTTCCACGGGGTGATCAGCCCCACCACGCCCACCGGACGGTAGTGGATGGTCCAGGTGCAGTCCCGGGGCTTTTCCTCCAGGGTATGGGCATTCAGGTCGCCGATGGTCTTGGAGAAATAGTCGAAGAAACCGGCGGCGTAGTCCACCTCGCCCTGGGCCTCGTTCAGGGGCTTTCCGTGCTCCAGGCAGAGGATACGGCCGATCTCCTCCCGGTTGTCCTTGAGGGCATCGCGGATGCCTTCCAGCCACTGCCGGCGGGTCTCGATGGCGTAAGGTTCGGTCAGCTTGAGGGCCGACTTGCCGGCCTCGATGGCCGCCCTGACATCCTCCACCGGCATCGAGGGCACACTGGCGAGTACTTGCCCCGTCGCCGGGTTGTAAACATCAAAGGTATTGTCGCCGGTGGCTTTCCACTGGCCGCCAATATAGCCTTTCAGGTTTTTCAGCAGGGGTGACTCGATCATGGTGACTCCTCTTTTTGAGAGACAGTGTTTGAGAGACAGCTGCTATCGCTTGTTCGCTGTTGTTCGACGCTGTCCGGGGTGTTGACGAAAACGTCCGGGAGTGAGACTACTGGTGAAACCGCTGACCACCCTGACGATCCGTGAAGGGTTCAGACGTTCTGTGGACATATTGGCTGCCTTTGTGACGTCTGTAAAGGCAATCGGCCAGCCCCTGCAAGAAGCCGGCAGGCATCTATACTGGTCAAAAACGTTGATTCATCAGGAGACCGGAACATGAAAGCGTATTTTCACCCGTCACAGGACCTGCACGCTCCCAAGACGTACTTCACCCGCGGTCAGATGCGCCAGCCCCAGGAGGTGGCGGACCGTACCGGTCAGATGCTGGAGGGCCTGAAGGAACTGGGGGTGGAAGTGCTCCAGCCCGCGGACCAGGGGGCCGGCCCCATCTCCGACATCCATGACCTGGGCTACCTGCGCTTCCTGGAATCCGCCCATCGCCGCTGGATGGAGCAGGAGGACTGGGGCGAGGAGGTAATCTCCAATATCTTCGTGCGCGCCCCCAACCACCTGCAGGGCATTCTCGCGGAGGCGGCCCGCTACCAGGCCGATGGCAGCTCGCCCATCGGTCCGAAAACCTGGGAGGCGGCCTACTGGTCGGCCCAGTCCGCGCTGGGCGCGGCGGACGCCATCAAGGCCGGCGACCGGGTATCCTATGCCGTCTGTCGGCCACCGGGACACCACGCCCGCCGTGATGCCGCCGGTGGCTTCTGCTACCTCAACAATGCCGCCATCGCCGCCCAGCACCTGCAGGACCGGTTCGCGCGGGTGGCGATCCTGGATACCGACATGCACCACGGCCAGGGCGTGCAGGAGATCTTCTACGACCGCAGCGACATCCTCTACATCTCGATCCACGGTGACCCCACCAATTTCTACCCGGTGGTCACCGGTTTCCAGAATGAGCGGGGTGAAGGCGATGGCGAGGGGTACAACATCAACTATCCCATGCCCCACGGGTCCAGCGAGGAGCATTTCTTCGACACCCTGGACCAGGCTCTCACCGACATCAAACTCTACGATCCAGACGTGCTGGTCCTGTGCCTGGGCTTTGATATCTACAAGAACGACCCCCAGGCCAAGGTATCGGTAACCTCCGAGGGCTTTGGCCGCCTCGGCAAACACATCAGCCAGTTGCACCTGCCCACCCTGGTGGTGCAGGAAGGCGGTTACGACCTGGAGTCCCTGAGCGAGAACGTGCAGCAGTTTTTCCGGGGCATCGGCGGGGTCTGAGATTCCGGTTTAAAGGGTCAGCCAGTAGTAGACACGCCCGATCTGCTCATGGAGCAGACGGGTGTTCTGCTGCAGGTAGTAGGTGCGGGGTACCAGTTCGATGCCGTCGTGATCCCCGGTATGGATAAAGCCCATGGGCGCGGGGATCACCTCAAAGCCCAGGCGCTCGAACTCGGGGATGGCCCGGGTCAGGTGGGCGGCGTGGGTCACCAGCAGGATGGTATCCAGGTTGCCGGCGTTGAGGATACGGGCGCTGAACTCGGCGTTCTCCCGGGTGTCGCTGCTCTCGTGCTCCAGCCAGCGGGCCTGGATGTTGAAGGCCTCGTCCAGCATGCGGTTCATCAACTGCGCCTCGGACTCCAGGTCCCGCTCCTCATTTCTGCCACCGGTCAGCAGTAGCGGCAGACCGGTACGACGGTGCCAGCGAGCGGCCTCCGCCAACCGGGCCAG
Organism: Marinobacter sp. OP 3.4; assembly: GCF_036224885.1. Lineage (NCBI taxonomy): Bacteria > Pseudomonadati > Pseudomonadota > Gammaproteobacteria > Pseudomonadales > Marinobacteraceae > Marinobacter > Marinobacter sp. OP 3.4. The sequence continues at coordinate 81,628 of NZ_JAVVLT010000113.1, read as the reverse complement.
GGGTGCCTCGGCCACCACGTCCCGCCCGGACCACTGGGGCGCATCGGTCTCACGGCCACCGCCCAGGACCACGATGACATCCGCCCGGGACGCCTCCTCCACCGTCGGCACCGGATGGTCTTCCAGACCGATGCTGAGCACCGACTGGGCGGGCGGTATTGACAGCAGGTAGAGGGTGACCAGTCCCAGGATCATCAGTGCCCAGCCGACTCGGGGAAAACGCCTTACCAGCAGCATGCCCGCTGCCATCAGCAGGATATTCAGGAACGGGGGCAACACGGCGTACTTGAGAACGTAGAGCATGGGCAGGAGTCCTTTCGCGCATGGGAGAACTGCCCCGGACGACCGGGGCGCAAGCGGTTATTCTAGCGGCAGATCAGCCCGGCACATACACCTTGATATTGTCGTGCCCCTCGGCCTTCAGGTGGCCGGCGTGCATGCGGCTCATGGTGCCCTTGTCGCAATAGAGCAGGTAACAGCGTCCCCGGTCCAGGTCGTCAACCTGCTGGTTGAGTTCGTAGAACGGGATGTTGATCACCTGGTTATTGGTCAGGGTCAGGGGCGAGCGCTGCTCCTCATCGGGATGGCGCACATCGATGATCACGTCGTCCACGGCCGGGGTACTGACCAGCTCCACGTCCTCGGGAGTCACCTCCGAGATCATCATGCGGGAGACCGGGGTTTCGGTGCGGTTGTCCACCGCCTGTTGCAGGGCCGCCGGGTCCATCAGGGCCTCGTCCGCCTCAACCCGATGCAGTCTGGCCCGGGTGGCGGGTTTCTGGGAGATCACCCCGCAGTACTCGGGCATGTTGCGGGCGTAGGATTCCGTATCGATATCATGGGCGATACGGATGATCTGCTGCTTGTCCATGGCAATCAGGGGTCGCAGCACAATCATGTCGCTGGCCCGGTCCACCACATTCAGGTTGGTCAGGGTCTGGCTGGACACCTGGGCCACCGCGTCCCCCATCACCAGGCCCTCGACCCGCAGCTCTTCCGCCACCCGGTCCGCCGCCTTCAGCATCTGGCGTTTGAGCACCACCCCCCAGTGCCGGTGATTGACCGAGCGCATGATCTCGGCTACTACTCCTTCAAAGGGCACGGAAACAAACTTCACCGAATGGGACGAGCCGTAACGCTGCCAGAGGTGACTGACCACCTGTTTCACGCCCACCTCGTGGGCCTGCCCGCCCAGGTTGAAGAAGAGGAAGTGACTACGAAGGCCCCGGCGCATCATCAGGTAGGCCGCCACCGAGGAATCGTAGCCACCGGAGATCAGCGTCATCACGGTTTCGACACTGCCGATGGGGTAGCCACCCATGCCCTCATGCTTACGGTGGGAGATGTGGAATCGGTCGTCGCGCACGTCGATGCGCACCTCCACATCCGGCTCCTTGAGCCGCACACCGGCGGCATCGGTGTGGGCCAGCAGGTAGCCGCCCACCTGACGCTCCAGCTCGCTGGAGGTGAAATCGTGCTTGCCACTGCGCCGGGCCCGAACCGCGAAGGTCTGACCGGCAAGACGCTGCTGGTAGGCTGCCAGGGCCTTCTCGGCGACATCGTCCAGGTCCTGCAGGGGGTATACGGAAATCTCCTGGATGGACGAAATGCCGGGAATGCGGCTCAACTCGTCCAGCACCGGGCTCAGCAGACCCCGATCCTCCGGAACGTCCACATCGATCCGGTCCCAGGCGCCTTCCACCCGGATGTCGCCATCAAGCCGCGTCAGCAGCTTGCGGATATTCTGGCGTAGCTGGCGCATCTGCTGGCGACGGACGGGCTTACTCTTGATGGCCACTTCGGCGGCCGGGCGAATCAGTAACATCATGGGATTAAAGGATCGGGTCGGGGGTGACTGGCGCTTCTAACGTGAATCACCTAGTTTACCCGGTTCCCGTAATGGCTCAAAATCCGGCCTTGCCGAAATCAGAAAGGATGCCTGGAATGCAGAAACAACCCACGGTCAATGCCCTCGTTTCACCGGAGGGCAGCCTCGAGATCCTGTCCAACCACGAGGTCAACCGCCTCAAGGACCGGAGCGAGGGTGGCCTCTACCAGTTGTTCCGTCAGTGCGCGCTGGCCGTGCTCAATACCGGCGCGGAGACCGACGACTGCAAGGACCTGATGGAGGCCTACGCCGACTTCGACATCCGGCTGGTGCCCCAGCCCCGGGGCCTCAAGCTGGAAGTGGTGAATGCACCGGCCAGCGCCTTCGTGGACGGGGAAATGCTGCGGGCCATCCGTGAACACCTGTTTGCAGTGCTCAGGGACCTGGTCTACTCGAATACCATTCCCTCCTCGGTGGCCGGTTTCCGCCGGGACAACCCGGAAGACATCACCAACCTGATCTTCCACGTGCTGCGCAATGCCCGCGCCCTGCAGGCGGGCCGCCAGCCCGACCTGGTGGTGTGCTGGGGCGGTCACTCCATCAGTCGCGAGGAATACACCTACAGCAAGGAAGTGGGGCACCAGTTGGGCCTTCGTGGCCTGAGCATCTGCACCGGCTGTGGTCCGGGCGCCATGAAGGGTCCCATGAAGGGCGCCACCATTGGCCACGCCAAACAGCGGGTGAAGAATGGCCGCTACATCGGCATCACCGAACCGGGCATTATCGGGGCCGAGGCCCCCAACCCCATCGTCAACGAGCTGGTGATCCTGCCGGATATCGAGAAGCGCCTGGAGGCCTTCGTGCGGGCCGGCCATGGCATCATCGTGTTCCCCGGTGGCGTGGGCACCGCGGAGGAAATCCTCTACCTGCTGGGCATCCTGCTGCACCCGGACAATGCCGATATCCCCTTCCCGGTGGTGTTCACCGGCCTGAAGGAGAATGCCGAGTATTTCGAGATGATCGACCGCTTTATCCGCAACGCCCTGGGGGACAAGGCGGCGGAGAAGTACGAGATCATCATCGACGACCCGGAACGGGTGGCCCAGACCATGAAGAAAGGCGTCACCGAAGTGGAGACCTTCCGCCGGGCCATGCAGGACGCCTACCACTTCAACTGGATGCTGAAAATCGACCCGGTGTTCCAGCTACCCTTCGACCCCACCCACGTCAGTATGCGGGCCCTGGACCTGCACACCGAACAGCCGGCACACCTGATCGCGGCCAACCTGCGCAAGGCATTCAGTGGCATTGTGGCGGGCAACGTGAAAGCGGACGGCATCCGCCAGGTGCAGGCGAAAGGTCCGTTCGAGATTGCCGGCGACCCGGTGTTGCTGGATCCCCTGGAAGAGATGCTGGCGGCCTTCGTGGCCCAGGATCGCATGAAACTGCCTGGTGGCTCCGCCTATATCCCCAGTTACCGGATCGTCAGCGGGGGGTACTGACCGCAGGGAGACAGAAAACCGGCCAGGCAAGGGCCGGTTTTTCATCGGTGAGGGGCTGGTCTATTCGCCCCCGTCCGCTGGCAGGCTGGCATAATAGGCTGCCAGGTTGGCGATATCCTCATCGCTCAGGCCCGCGGCCTGTCCCTGCATGACCACCGCCTGGCCACCACCACGCTCCTTGCTGCGATAGGCTTTCAGGGCGGAAATAAGGTAGGCCTCATTCTGGCCCGCCAGGTTGGGATACCCCGGGATCTGGGCAATACCATTACTGCCATGGCAGGCTGCGCAAACTGCGGCCTTGGCCTTGCCAGCCTCAGGATTACCGGCGGCGGAAACCGCACCAGTCCATATCACGCTCGCCATGAGCGCACCTGCTATTACCACTTTGCCAACATTCATAGGTCTCTCCATCTGTTTTTTGATGTTATAACACAGGTTCAGGAAGTCGCGGTTGAGGCATATCAAGTCGGTCTATCCGCCTGTGACCTGCGACCTTCGTACGCTTTATTTCTGGTAGAGTTATCGCCAAAGTAAGTGATTCGAGCGTTGCAAGACAAACCAGAAGGACTGCGCCAGACAGCATGAGCATCCAGACCCGGGAAATCCCCTGCCGAAGCGGCACCCTCGGCATCCTCACCCTGAATTCGCCGGACAAACTGAATGCCCTGTCCACCGCCATGCTCACCGGACTGCAGACGCAACTGGATGCCTGGGCCGAAAACGATGACATCTGCCTGGTTCTGATCACCGCCAACGGGGATCGCGCCTTCTCGGCGGGGATCGATCTGCGGGAGGTATACCAGGCCACCCGGGCAACAGCACCATCCACGGCCGTTGCAGACATATTCGCCCGGGAGTACCGGGTGGATTACACCCTGCACACCTTTCCCAAGCCGGTGATCACCCTGGCCCAAGGTATTACCATGGGCGGCGGCATGGGCCTGCTGCAAGCCAGCCGCTACCGACTGATCACACCGGAAACGGTCATGGCCATGCCCGAGGCCACCATCGGCCTGTTCCCGGACGCGGGGGCCAGCTGGTTCCTCAACCGCCTGCCCGGCAGCATCGGCCTGTTCATGGGCCTGACCGGGGCCCGGCTCAATGCCAGTGACGCCATGCGGGTGGGACTGGCCGACCTGACACTTGATCGTGAACGACAGGATGAGCTTGTCGAACGCATCAGCGAGCAATACTGGACCGGCGAGATTGCCGCCGACGACAACCGCCTGTTCCGGCTGCTGAACCAGACCAGCGAGGCCCATCCATCGAACCTGCCGGACAGTGAACTGGCCCTCTACGAACAGGATATCGCCCGCCTGTGCCGCCGGGATGAGCTGTCACGTGTAATCGCAAGGCTGCTGGAAAGCCCGCCCGGCGACGACTGGTGGAACGCCTGCATGGACGGCCTCCGCAGGGCCTGCCCGGTATCACTGGGCCTGCTGGAGAGCCAGCTTGCCCATGGCCTGCAGATGTCCCTGAAGGATATCTTCCGGATGGAACTGGCCATGGCCGCCAACTGCGGTTGCCACCCCGACCTGCAGGAAGGTATCCGTGCCCTGGTCATCGACCGGGACCGGCACCCGACCTGGTCCTGTCGTTCATTGGCAGAGGTATCGGAAGCCACTATCGAGGGCTATTTCGAGGCGCCCTGGCCGGAACAGGAATCACCACTGACGGACCTTTGACACGGCACCATAACGTCCGTCGATCTGTAGATTCCGGTCATGCTGACCGTTTATCAATGCCCCGATCAGGCTACACTGGTTATCCGGAACCATCGTGGATGGCGCGCGCTGTCCAGGGCAAAGTAACGACTCCCCGAGAGACAGAGGACGTTCCCGTAACCATGACCAGACAACCGGCACCATCGCCACGACCCCGCGCCCTCACCCTTGGTCTGCTCCTGCTGCTGGCGGCACTGTCTACCGGCCCGGCCACCGCCGCCATCACCGATCTGCTGCCATCCGGCGCCCGGGAAGCCGTGGATAGCGAGGGTAGCCAGGCGGAACCGGGGGAGGTCGAGAACAACGAACAGGGTAACCAGCCGGCAGGCGACGGCAACGGGTCAGCCGACGCTGACGGGGAAAAGGAACAGGCACCACCACCGGAACCCTCCCCCAACCCGGTACAGCCAAGCCTGGAAGACTACGAGGAAGAGCCCGTTGAAAGCCAGCTACAGGCCGCCGAGAATGCCGATATTCGCCAGCAGATCCAGGTGTTGCGCGATTCCCTCGATAAACGCCAGGCAGCGCTGGAGGCCACGAACCAGCGGCTGGCCCACGCCGAGTCCCAACTGGAGCGCCTCAACCAGGAGTACCAGAGTTTCGAGCTACGCCTGGAGAAAGCCGGCCTCAACCTGACCGAGGAGTACGCCCGCCTGCTGCGCCAGCGGCTGGACCGCCTGGAAAGCCAGACCGTTGCCGCCGGGCTGACCCAGGGCATCAGCGAGCAGCTTTCCGCGGCGCGGGAGGAACAGCTTCGCCTCGAGGAATACGGCGCCGTCACCTCCCCCGAGGCCACCAGCCGGGACCGTATGAAGCAGAAACGCACTGACCTGATTGCCCAGCTCCACTCGGCGGTCACCCAGCATATTGAAGCACTCAACGAATATTACAACACTGTCATCGACCTGCAGGATCGGTTCTACGATTACCAGGAACTGCTGCAGCAACGGCTGTTCTGGCTGCCCAGTGCCGACCCGGTCAGTCTCGATCTGTTCCGTCACCTGTACGAGAGTGTCACCTGGTTCCTTTCCGGGTTCCGGGGGCCCGATCTCATGGAAACCCTGGAGCGGTCGGTGTCCGAGCGGGGCCTGCGCATCCTGGCGATGACACTGGGCGTGGTCCTGCTGCTGGCCCGGCGCAAGCGCATCGTCCGGGCGCTGATCGATTCCGGGCAGTATGTGGGCAATGTGGGCCGGGACCGGATACACCACACGCTGGCCGCTGCCCTGTTCAGCGTATTGCTGGCCTTGCCCGGGGTTCTGCTCCTGTCCATCCTGGCCCTGTTGCTGAAGGAGGGTAACGCCTTCTTTGCGGCCCTGGCTTCAGGCCTGACCGGCGCGGCATTCGTGACCCTGCTACTACGGACCCTTCACTCCGTGGCCCGCCGGGAAGGACTGGGTGAACGCCACTTCCGCTGGAACGCCGACTCCCTGCAGGCCATCCGCCGCAATATTCCTCTGCTGCTGGCGGTGCTTGTTCCCGTCACCATCATCATGGCGCCACTGAACACGCCCCAGGGGGCCAGTTTTAACGACAGCCTTGGCCGCCTGTTGTTCGCCATTGCCTCCGCCGCCCTGTCCCTGTTCGCCCACCGGGTGATGTCGTCGGTGCGCCTCCATCATCCCGAACGCCGCCTGCTGAAAGGCGCTTACATCCTCGCCGTTGGCCTGCCGATACTGCTGGCACTGGCATCATTATGGGGCTACCACTACACGGCAGTGGAACTGGAAGGCCTGATGTTTATCAGCATTTCCTGGCTGGCGTTTGTCATGCTGCTGTACTACATGGCCCTGCGGGGGCTGGCGGTCAGGGAGCGTCGGCTGACCCTGGATCGCCTGCGGGAGCAGCGGGCCGCCGAACGCCGGCTGGCGGAAGCCCGGGAGGCGGCGGAATCCTCCGGCGAGGGGGTGCCGGTCGCCCTGGACATGCCGGAGATGGACCTCAAGGACATCAGCCAGCAGAGCAAGGCGCTGCTCAGGATTCTTGCGGTTGTCCTGGCGGTGGCCGTGTTGTGGGTCTTCTGGGCCGATGTCATACCAGCCCTTCAGGTCTTCGACAATATCACCCTGTGGACCATCACCACCGGTGTCGAAGGGGCCGACCCGTTGCCCATCACCCTCGGTGACCTGATGATGGCCCTGCTGTTTGGTGCCGGCACGGTGCTGGCCGCCCGCAACCTTCCCGGCACCCTGGAGGTCATGGTGCTCAGCCGGCTCAAGCTGGAGCCCGGAGCGGGCTACGCCATCACCACCATGGCCACCTACGTCATCGTGTTCATCGGCATTGCCGCGTCGCTGGCAGTGATCGGCCTGCAGTGGTCCAAGCTGCAATGGCTGGTGGCGGCCCTCGGCGTTGGCCTGGGCTTTGGCCTGCAGGAAATCGTGGCCAACTTCGTTTCCGGCATCATCCTGCTGTTCGAGCGCCCCATCCGCGTGGGGGATACCGTGTCCATCGGCACCACCACCGGCACCGTCTCCCGTATCCGCATCCGCGCCACCACCCTGGTGGACTGGGACCGCAAGGAGCAGATCATCCCCAACAAGACGTTCGTGACCCAGGACCTGACCAACTGGACCCTGTCCGACCCCATCACCCGGGTCATCATCCGCGTGGGCGTCGCATTCGGTTCGGATGTGGACAAGGTACGCGACCTGCTCTACGACGTGGCCCTGAAGAACGACCGGGTGGTGGACGATCCGGCGCCAGCGGTGTTCTGCGTGGGCTTTGGGGACAGCAGCGTGAACTTCGAGGTGCGGGTGTTCGTGCGGGATCTGCTGGACTTCATGCCGTTGTCCCACGAGCTGCATTCCGCCATTACCCGGTCACTGCACGAGGCGGGCGTCGAGATCCCCTTCCCGCAGCGGGATATCCACATCCGCACGGCGTCGGGGGCCTGGAATCCCGGCCAGCCCGACGGTGATCAGCAGAAAGGGGATGCCTGACCCGCCGGCAGTGGCGCTACTCCTCCACCCGCCGGGTCAGGCACCGGGCCAGTTGCTCATCGAATGCCACGCTGAGCCGGTCAATGAACTCATCAGCGCTGTCACCGGGCACATGGGCCTCGCCGACGACGACATCGCAGTTGAACGGCACGATCATGGAGCCCCCCTTGGGCATGGCACGGCCAAGCCCGTGCATCACCACCGTGGTCACGTTGACACCGGCCACGCTGCGGGCCAGGTGATAGACCCCCTTGCGCAGGGGTTGCATCTTTTCCGGATCACCCCGACTGCCCTCCGGAAACAGCAGCAGGATCTCACCGTTGTCCAGGGCGGCCTGGCACTCGGCAAACAGTTCCTCCCTTGACGCGCCACCCTGCCGGTCCAGGGGAATAATGCCGATCACCCGAAGGGCGAACCAGGCCAGCAGCCGGTTGCGCAGGAAATAATCGGCCGCCGCCACCGGTCGCACCTTCGGCAACTGGCGGATGGGAAACAGCGCCATCAGCACCATGGTGTCCAGGTGGCTGTTGTGATTGGCCGCAATGATGGCCGGGCCGGAGCGGGGAAGGCGCTCGCGGTTATACAGGTTGAGCCCCAGCACGATGAACACCACCGGCTTGACCAGCAGCAGGAAGAACAGTTTTTTCAGGCTGTTGCCAAACATGACGCCCCCTTCAGTACTTGAGGTAGTAGATGAAGTGGAAGAACAGCGGCGCCGTGTACATCAGGCTGTCGATGCGATCGAGGATGCCGCCATGGCCCGGAATCAACTGCCCGGTGTCCTTGATACCCAGGTCCCGCTTGGTGGCCGACACCGTCAGGTCCCCCACAAATCCCGCCACGCCAATCAGCAGGCCGGCCCCCAGCCCTTCGAACCAGGACAGTGGCGTCAGCCAGGTGGACAGCAGCATCGCCAGTACCATGGTGGTACCCACGCCCCCCAGGAAGCCGGCCCAGGTCTTGTTGGGGCTGATCTTCGGCACGATCTTGCGCTTGCCCAGGGTCTTGCCCCAGAGGTACTGGGCCACGTCGTTGAACTGGGTCAGGAACAGCAGGTAGAGCACCAGCCCGATGGGCCCACCCGCCGGGTTGCGCTCCCCGGGCAGGATCAGCAGGTAGGCAATATGGCTGATGGCGAACACCGTGGTCATCACCGCCCATTGGTAAGAAGTGGCGGACCGGATAAAGCCCCGGGTTTCCCCCAGCATCAGCAGGGCGAAGGGAATGAACAGGAACAGGTAGACCGGGATGAAGATGATGAACACCCCGTACCAGTCCAGGGCGACCCAGTAGTACTGCACCGGGATCATCAGGTACAGGGCCAGGATCACGCGGCGGTCCGTATGGCGAACGGGGAGTATGGAGAAGAACTCCCGCAGCGCCAGGAAGCTCAGCACAGCAAAGAAGGCCAGCGACGCCCCACGACCGATGATCAGCACCACGAACACCACGCCCACCATGATCCACCAGGAGTTGATACGCTGGCGCAACTCCCGGTGGGCCTCCGCCGCCATGCGGCTTGCCAGTAACCGTTCCGCCACCGAGCCGATGACCAGCAGCAGGAACACCGCCAGCATGGCATACTGGATACTGGCGGGTAGCGACAGGATCAGCAGGAAGGACAGGTCCATGGTTTATCCCTCCCCCCGGCTGAGTGCGTCATGGATGCCCATCAACCGCCGGGCACAGGTGGCCACGCTGCCCACGGCAATCAGCACCAGGGCCAGCCACATGGCCATGCCCGGCACCGCCCAGGTAACGTCGAGGACAGACAGCACACACGCAACGGTGAGCACCGCCATGCGATGCTGCTTCGCCATGGGTCCCCGGAAATCCGCCGGCACCCCAAGGGAACTGCCCAGCACCCGCACATAGGCGGTAAGCACCGCCAGCAATGCCCCCAGCCAGCCGAGCCAGGGCGCGGAGTCGAACCCCGGCAGTGAGTACCCCAGGGCCACCAGCAACAGGGCGTCACTGACCCGGTCCGGCACATCGTTGAACAGTTCGCCGGCGGGCGTACTCTTGCCCCCCTCGACCGCCACCATGCCATCAAACAGGTTGCACAGCAGGCGGCCCTGGATCATCGCCGCCGCCAGCAGCAGGAACAGCCAGCGCCACCCGCCATCAAGCAGGCCACTGACCAGGAAGGCACCGGCCCCCAGCAGCGCAAACAGGACGCTCGCCAGGGAAATCTGGTTGGGGGTGATCTCACGCTGCGCCAGCCAACGGGCGAACCGGCCAGTCCACTGTTTCTGTCGAACCTTGAGCGGCCTTCTCTGGCCTTGTACATCATTCCTTTCCATGGTCTCCCGTCCCTGGAATAACGGCCTTTGGATGACACGAATGTAACAGTGAATGCGGCCAAAATCACCCGGCACATTGTTCCATCGACCCGTCGCAAACGCCACGCGGCGATCTCCGGGAGCCACCGGAAAAGTGAACCGGGTTCATAAACCGGAAGGCTTTTACATCAATTGACAATGTGAAGCTCCGCCCCTGACAGCCTCTCCGATAAACTTTCCCCCACTCCAACAAACCCGGCATGGCCCACGTGGTTCGGCCTGATCCTGTAAGGACACTGTTCATGACACGACGGAATTTGCGGCCGCTGGCCCTGATCATCCTGCTGGCCACGTCTTCCCTGACACAGGCCGGCGTCTACAAGTGCGAGATGACCGATGGCCGGATCGCCTACTCCGACAAGCCCTGCATGGACGGCAAGTCCAGCGAGATGCGGGTAAGCACCCGTTCCGGTTCCGGCCACTCCAGTCACAGTCCGTCCATGGCTTCGTCCGGAGCTGGTGAAGGCCTGGACTGCCCGACATCGGTGTCCAATGGCCAGGACTGGATCGACAGCATGAGGGAAGTGGGTCAACGCAACCTGGATACCGGCCACATGTCGCGAGAGGAGTACAACAACGGCATGAAACAGATCGACGATATGGCAGGCAATATCACGGTCGGCAACTGCCAGCGCTCAACCGGCGATACCCGCAAGTTCTTCGAGTGCCTGGGAGACATCTCCAACCACCTCGCCCGTTGCGGGCAGCGTCATAATCCGGTGTTCTGACCGGATAGACACGGCCACTCAACCGGATTGATTCAGCCTGGCCCAATTTGGCCCGATCCCCATGCCATTCCCGTGGATGTGTCATGGATGGCAGAACTGATCATGGATATCCGTTAATGTCAGTCTGATTTCAAGCAGAGCAGGGAAAGCCTGGACCCATGATGCAGACTGTTATCATCGCCGTACTCCTGGTGGCCGTCGCCTTCGGAGCGATGTTCGTAACCGCCTATCGCCAGATCCGAAGCATGCGCTGGAAGCAGGCCCCTGTTTTCACGCCCATTGATGCCCATCGTGTCCCCTTGGACGAAAAGTCCCTTGTGGAGGAGAAAGCGCGCGAACTGGAAGCCCTGGGCTTCGAACCCCGCTTCTGGCTGGTAATCAACCCGCCGCTGAGTCACCCGGACAACACCCTTCACGCCCTCGTGCTTTTCCATCCCGATACCGGTAGCTACGGCGAAGTCACCATTCACCCGCAGCCCGAACCCGGCCATGAGTTCAACGTGGAATTCCTCCACTTCCCCGGCAGCGGTGACATCCTCTACACCACCAACCGCATTCGCCATGTCCTGGGCGCAACACCCCAGGGCTACCAGTGGGAAGATCCTTACCTGAATACCCTGGACGAACTCTGGGACTACCACCGGAACCGTGTTTCCGGTCAGGCAGCCAACGCAAGGGAAGTGTCCGCCAGCGATTTCTGCCGACATGGTCATGGCTTCTTCGACGGCCTGGCGGTCGAACTCAGCCACCGTGGAGACCTCACCAGGGACAATCGGGAAGCCGGCCACCGATTCAGCCACCTGGGAGCCTGGCGCCTCATCCGACGTATCCAGAAGGCAGGACGCAAACTCGCCCGGTCAACGGCAAGCAGTGATCCACAGGCGCCGCGGTTTCCCGATCCCCGGGTTTCCGTGATTGCCCACGCGAACAACGAAGCGGATATGGCCCGCAAACCCGCGCCCGCTTCCCACAAGCTGGGCCTGCTACTGGTTTCCCTGGTGCTGTTCATGATCAGCTTCGGTATGCGGCTGGACCTGACCGCCGTAATCGTCCTTGTCGCAGTCCTGTTCTTCCACGAAATGGGCCATATAGCGGCCATGCGGCTGTGTGGATTCCAGCGTTTGCAGGTGCTGTTCATCCCGTTCCTGGGCGCCATTGCCCGGGGCGAAAAAGAGGGCGCCTCGCCCCTGCAGGGCACCTTCATCGCCCTGGCAGGACCGGTGCCCGGTATCGTGCTTGGGGCTGCACTCTGGCTCACCTACCCCGAGTGGAGCCCGGAGTGGATGAGTACATTGATTTTCATGTTGCTGTTCATCAACTTCTTCAACCTGCTGCCCATCTACCCCCTCGACGGCGGCCAGGTGGCCAATCTCCTGGTGTTCCAGCGCTGGCCCGGACTCCAGGCCGCCTTCGGCGGGATCAGTATGCTGGCCTTCTTCGGGCTGGCCTGGTGGCTGTCCGAGCCGTTGCTGGCCGGTATCGGCATACTGCTGGCGTTCGGCCTGGTTCACCAGTACCGGGAAGCACAGGTACTCGCCCATATCCGGCGTAGTGCCCGGGATGGGCGGAAGACCGGAGAGACACCTTCCCTGCATGACATCTACCAGGGCTTCGAGGCCACGCGGACCATCCTGCCCTTCCATGGCCGCTTCCAGCTTGCCAGGGGGTTGGCCAAGCGGATCAAGGAGCCCACACCAACACTGCGGGACAGCGTTATCGGGCTGACCCTGTACCTGCTCTTCCTGCTGGGAACACCGGTAGCCGCCGCCTACCACGGTATCGTGGACTGGCCGTTCAATGACTACGAGACCGTAGACTGGGAAGCCCGCATCGCGGAGACGGAGGACGACGCAACGCGGGCACAGTTGCTTCACTCCGCCGCCCGGGACGCCTATTACATGGACCACTTCCAGAAAGCTCGGGAGTATCTGGACGACTCCCGGGCATTGCTGGCCAGACTGGACCAGTCGGAATCACTGTTGATGGCCCGGAACCTGCACCTGTCGGCCGAGATCGCCCACTACTACGACGAGGAACTGGCAGGCGACGATACGGAAGCCCTTGAGCAGTTGCGGAAAGACGTCATCAAGGATCTGCACCAGGCCGTGGAGCTCTATCAGCTCAATGAGCCAACGGTTGAAGCCATTGACGGCCACGCCGAAGTGCTGGACCAGCTCGCCAGCATCGCGGAAGCAGACGATGCGCCCGAAAAGGCACTGGCGCATCTCAAGGACGCCGAAGCTCTCTGGCGGCAACTGTCGGCGGGCGACAATGACTACGGCCTCGCCTACAAACTGATCTATAACCTGAACCATCAGGCCCGGATCTACTCCAAACTGGAAAACCCCTCTGCGGCCGTAAGCCGGCTGCAGGAAAGCATGTCGGTGGCCAGGGACATGGACGAATTCTCCCGCCCTTACCTGCTGCAGACATCCGCCAATCAGCTGATCGACCTGTACCTTGACCAGGGCGAGCACACCAGGGCCCTGGCACTGGCGGACGAACTCCTCGACCCGCCGGACACGGAACCCGACCTGTCGGAACGACGCGCCTGGGCCCACTTGAAGCTCAACGACCATGCCAGCGCCAGGGCCGACCTGGAGGCCGCCATTGCCACGCTGGAATCCGATGAAGGCGAAGACTACCGCTACTATTACGACAAGGAGAAAGCGGATTATCTGGCCCAGTTACTGATGGTGCACCGTGAGGAAAGCCAGGAAGGCCTGACCCGCGAACCACCCACCCGGGATACCGAACGTTTGCTGGCGGAGCTGGAAGCCATCGACCTGAGCCCCGAAGACTACAAGGCCCACCTGCAACGCAGGTGCGAGTGTCGCGACAAGTCCGGCTACCGATACCAGCGTAGCCTGCTGATGCGCGACGCGGTTCACGAATATTTGCCCTAGTTCGGTACCCGTCCACCTGAACTGCGATAGGCTGGTTAGCCTGGATGGAACGCAATGTAAAAGGAGCTTACATGTTCTCGAACCGACAGATCACCTTTACCAGAAAGGCCGGGCGCGTTTTCACACTGCTCGGCTGGCTCAGTCTCATCATGACCGCGCTGATTGGAGTAGCGGTAGCTATACCGATGATGGCTGAAGGGGCCGGCAGGGTCGGCTCAAGCGAAATCACCCTGCTTGTGTCCATTACCGGCGTGCTGTTTTTGCTCTCTGTTCTCTACCTGTGGGTAGGCAGTGCCCTGAAGAAACACCGACAATGGGCACGCAATGCTGGCGCTCTCCTGGCATTCCTTTCGCTGGTCAACGTGCCAATTGGCACCCTGATCGCGTTTGCGGTGCTCTATTACCTCCACAAGGGATGGAACGAGGCCCCGCTACTGACATAGCCGGCATGGATCATTCCGCCTTCGCGGAAACACCTTCCACCAACCATTGCTGGAAGTTCGTGCCAAGATGGTACTGGGGATAGGACCAGTCATCCTCCTCCATACCGATCTCTTTCTCCCACACCCTGATCTGCTTGCTGATCTGGTCGAACATGGCGTCCGGGTCGGTGAGTGACAGGCCCACGCTTCGGTACACCGCCTTGGTAAACCAGGTCATTTTCGAGTCATCGCCGCACCCGAACGAGGTGCGGTCTTTGCGAGCGGAGGTCATGATCAACGTGTTGCTGTCCTCGAGCTGATCCACCCAGTGGCCGGAGTAGCAGGCCGACACCACCAGTAGCTTCCGGCGGACCTCCAGCGACTCCAGCATCGTTGCAAACGCTTCCGGCGACAGGTCCGGCAGATCGATGCCGGGCTGTCGCAACACCAACTGCCCGTCGCTTCCGCCATGGCTGACCAGGTGGATGACCAGCAGATCCTCGTCCGGATTCATGTGCTGGTCCAGAGCCTCCAGTGCCGTTTCAATGGAAGGCCTGGTTGCCAGGGGAAGGGATTCGTAATCCCGGTGGTTGAGCAGCATGATGGCGCGATTCTCAGTATCGAACAGCGCCTGCACGCCTTTCCTGGCGACCTCGATGTCGCGCATGAAAACGGACTCGGTGCCGTCGCCACCCACGGCAAGGAAGTAAGCGTCCGTCACACCCGGACGCTCCGGTGCCAGGTTATCGATCTGCTGGTCCAGGCGCTGACGATCCTCGGCCAGAATCGTTTCGGTGAGCGCTTCTGCGGGTTCCTCCGGAACCGGTGCTTCGGGGATGTATTCATCCCCTCCGACAAACTCACCCTCTTCCCAGGTGCCCGAGAGGCTGCCCATATCCGCCGATTCCCCGGAATAGTAATAGGTTCCCTCACCGTGGTAATACCAGTCACGGAATTCCCCCTGGTAGGTCCCGTACTCGTCGATATGCATGCCCTTCAAGGGGCTGCCATCGGCAAACTCCGCCACGTAAACGCTGTGACCGGACTCGTAACGACCATGGCCGTGGAAGTTATCCTTCCGGAAACCACCCTCATAGCGGCTGTGCAAATCCTCAAGCACACCCTGGCCCGACATCATGCCTTCCCTGAAACTGCCCTCGTAGCGCCAACCCGCCGGGGATTCCAGCACACCCTGACCATGCCAGTACCCATTCCTGAATTCACCGCGGTACACCATGCCGCTGTTGAATTCCTGGACGCCCTCGCCGTGGAAACGGCCCTCTTCAATATCGCCAGTGAAGGTGCTGCCGTCGGGGAGGCCGGCATCAGGGGGGAGCAGTTGCGCGGTGTCGCAGGCTGCGAGTAGAAGAATTGCGATCAGTGGTAGGGGCAGTCGCAGGGAACGTGATAATACAGTCTTCATCTTGTCTTCTTTGCTTGTAGGATATGCGCCAGTTTGCCAGTGTATCGGTTGACCGTCATCCGAACAGAGCACCTCAACGCCTGTTCGTTCACATCAGGCCATGTCTGTATTTAAAACCATGCGCTAATCCAGAGCCAACTCCCTGACCCCAGCTCCATAAAATCAAGGATTACCACATAATGAAAAAGTTACGCACAAAGTAAGCTGACAAGAAGATGAAAATCAGAGCAGATAAACCATCCAATACCGCCTTACCCGAGAAAAGCCTCAGAAGCTCAAACCCTAAATAGGCGATCGAACCCCATCTCACCAGAGATGAAGCCAACTCCAGATCGAAAATGGCCTCAAGCCTTCCATTTTCCGGGATTAGCATCATACCCGGCCGAATCACTTCAGAGCCCAACAATAAAAATATCGTCAATGAGAAGATTTTCAATATGTGCATGACAACCACAAAATTCCTGTTCGTAAAAAATAGGCTCAAATAGATATCCTTATCAAACCAAAATCATTAGTCATGATTTCTCTTGGAGTCCCAAGGATGTTTGATCAGATGCTCATTAATCCGGGCGCTTCACTTGATGCTGGAGACCGCCGCGCATCAATACTCCCATTTTCGTTATTAAGAGGACCAGACTATGAGACCGGCCATTACCTGACCTAGAAATAGCCATTACAAACCAATCAACCCCACCCACCCAAAACAATAGTCGTCACAGAAAATACAAAGACCAAGAAAATAGATAACAATATAGAAACAATAAACAAAAGAAGGCCCACCTTAGAGCCAGAAACTTTGACCTTACCCCGCCAATATAGGAAGCCAAAAACGTATAGAGGAAGTAGCACTATCAAAAGCACTGACAACCAATAGCCCATAAACTTAATGGCACACCATGAAAAAGTGAAGATTGCCTCCATAATATTACCAGACACCCTTAAAACCCATTTATGACTTCCCAGCGCCGCTTGATCAGGCAGCCGTAGCGGTCATGGATCTGGGCCCTGGTTATCCAGGATGCGGCGGATAGACCTTCTCCTGACATAAGGCCTGTCGGTTACGGCCTCTTTCTTACCACTGCCAGTCGTTAGTTCGTACCTCTTCCACCCAGAACTCATAGAAGGTCAATGTCCGGATCTATATCCCCCAACCCCATTTGATCTGGATCGATACCAAAAGCATCTGCTTGCTGCTTCATGAGCGAAACCACCTCATAAAATGCCATAAGATAACCAAGATCATACCCTGCACTTTCCTGGCCAATAGACCGTTCCTTGGAGACTTTTGCATCAAGTGCCTTCTCTTTTATAAGCACGCCCAAATCATGAAGGTAGTTTCCATACTGATCGTCATTCATATAACTAACCTCTCTCACTCAAAATACCCTCAAGTATATTTTTTTGCTCTCGTTGCCGCTTGATATCAGATGGCCATTTCTTTTCAAGCAACGCTCTTTGCTGCCTCGGATCTAGAGAATCCCAATCTCCTTTCCCAAGCTCTTCCATCATTCCAGAGGGCCGCCCATCAGATATCCAATCTTCTTTAGTACCATTTCCACCATTAGCCAACCAAGTCCTGTAGCCTATGTCATCCTGAGGATTATCCGTCTGCCAAGTAGCCCCGTCCGGCCCCGTAGCATTAAAGATACGCTCACTGCCGTGTTTCTGATAAACCGTTCCATCAGGACCAACAACGCGATCTATACCGCCGCCCAGTGAAGGACTGTACAGCATACCCGTCACAAACGTTCCCAGTGTTCCCAGCACCGGCGTGACTCTGGACAACAACGACCGTTCAGCAGCATACACCGCATCATTCGCCGCTGCGCCTGTTGCCACACGGGTAACGGTTGTTGTGGTTGGCGTCGGGGACGGCGCGGGGGCACGGGCCAGTGCCGCAGCACCTGCCAGTTCAGTGTTCTGGAAGGCTGGACCTTCATCTCCGACAAGCCCGTCTTCACCAAGCGCAGCCTGCCCTAGAGTTACGCCGGACGTATCACAGCCACTCAAACCCAACGGGTCGATGTAATCGAGCGGGTTCCTGGTGTAGCGATACGAACTGAGCCCCCCTTGCAGTCCAAGCGGATCAGGATTGAGATATCGCCCTGATCCCGGGCTGTAGTCCCGGAACCGGTTCTGGACGATGCCCGTCAGTTCGTCCTCAAACTGGCCCGGTAGTCGTATCGGTTGATGGATCGAAGTTTCTGTCTTATGTGGCTGGACACCGCCCCAGGCATCAGCATTGCCCTGCCACACGAGGTTTCCGTCCTCGGACCACAGGCGCAGGGGCATCATTCGATGATCAAGCTCGTAATAGAACCGGTTGTCATTGGCGATGATTAGCAGAGGGGCGTCATCTTCCGGATCCCGGATGTACCAGGGACGACCACCTACTCGTAAATCGATGAAATAAATAAGATGCGAAAATTAACTGACCCAAACCTAAAAAATCCATGTAGTCAACGAACGTAAAAACATAAACGCCGTAAGCCACCTCCGCCAACATCATAAGCACAACAAATGTGTAGCCGGCTCGGTAAAGCTTTCTCTTCTTTATAAGGAAAAACTCACCCACCCCGTATTGTACAGCCAGAACCAGAATAAAAGGCAATGACCAAAATATCAATAATAGAATCATTCAGATACTCCAGATTTAACGGAGTTCCCTATCTGAACTGCATCATGCACAACCACAGTACGGTTCCCTGTAGTAAAAGCAGGCACAGCCTTTTCACCTGTAATGGTCATAGGCCCCACTACTTTGACATTCACCGGTGACAGCAAACCGCCTACTCCTAAACCAGCATCAGTTAAATGGAAGGCGGTAGTACCCAAACTTGGATCTTGTCCTGCAAAGCTGAAAATATTTTCGTAGCCTTGGCGCGTTAGATTCCAATCTCGAGCTCCATTATCAAAAATGTTCAGATAGTCGCCCACCCCTCCAGACAAGTTTCCAGCCGCATGCACACCAATAAATGCGCCCGCAGCTCCTCCAGTTGCATACATTAAAGCCCCTTCAGCTATCCCAGCCGCAATCGAGAGCTCAGCCTTAACCGCTTCGATGATACGGTCTCTTACAACTCCAGTCTTTACATCTTCCCAAAACCAAGCGCTAAACTGTTTAGTGTGCCCCCAAAATCCGGTAGGAGCCGATGGAATCTCAGAGAGGGCAGGCGTTTCCTCTGGAAAAGGCGGAAGCTCCCCACATGTTAACAAAAGCATGCCAGGCTTAATCTCACTAGCGCATAGCCCCAAGGGATCAATAAGGTCTAATGGGTTTGAAGTATATCGGTAGGAATTGACGCCTCCACCAACACCAAGCATATCAGCCGAAATATACCGCCCACTATCTGAGGCGTAATCCCTAAACCGATTCTGCACGATACCAGTGAGTTCATCCTCAAACTGTCCAGGCAGCCGAATCGGCTGATGAACATAGCCCTTAGGCACTTCCGACTGGCAGAGTCCCCAAGCATTTACGTTGGCGAGCCAGACCAGCTCACCGTCTTTGTCCCACAACCGAATCGGCATCATCCGCCAGTCCAGTTCGTAGTAGTGGGCCTGTCCGTCGATCAGGGTGAGCAGAGGCTCGTCAGTTTTGGGGTCTCGGATGTACCACTGCCACTGTCCTTCCGGGGTCTGTTCGCCCATCAGCACATCGTTGTACCACAGGTAGGTGGTAGTACCCGCTTCGCTCTTGCGCCAGGCTCGTCTGCCCAGGGCGTCGTAGCCGTAGGTGACGTGGATGCCCGGCTTCTTCACTTCAATGAGCTGGCCTTCGGCGTCGAATTTTCGGTGCTCGGTGGTCTTTCCGATGACTCGGATTTCGGCGCCCAAGGTGTCGTACTCGCGCTTGTCGTTTTCCGTTTCGACCAGGCGGTCATTCTCGACCTTGCCGCCTTCCGGGATTCGGTTGCCGCCCAGGTCGTAGCTGTAGATCGTATCGTTTTCTTTGATGAGCTGGCCCTGGGGGTCACGCTCGTAGTAGGTGTCGCCGGTGAGGCTGTCAATGGCCGCTTCCAGTCGGGATTCGGCGTCCCAGCGGTAACGCCGGGTCGCCGGGATCTTGCCCTGCCAGCGACGTTTGATCAGGCAGCCGTAGCGGTCGTAGATCTGGGCCTGCTTGTTGCGGCCGGCTTCCCGGTCGGTTTCCCGACCCTGGTTGTCGAGGGTGCGGCGGATGGCGGATTGGCCGTTGAGGTCCAGGTGGGTCCAGTGGCCGTGCTTGTCGTAGCGGTACCGGACTTCCGTGCCATCCGGGAGGGTGATGGTTTCCAGGTTACCGCCGGTGGTGTAGGTGTATTGGACGGTGTGCTGGTCCTGGTGGTGTTCGGTGACCTGGCCCTTGTTGTTCCAGCTCCAGCGGACCTTGCGGTCGGCACAACTGGCGTGAGTGCGGCGGCCAAACCTGTCGTACTGGTAGTGGCGGGTGACCGGGGCACGATCCTTGCCCTGGCTGGTCTGGGTAATGACGCGGCCGCCCTCGTCCCGTTCCACGGTCTGCACCCAGGCGCCTGGGTGCTCGCGGCGGATGATTTCGCCGGCTTCGTTGTAGTGGAAGTGGATATCCCGTCCGTCCGGCGCCTGGCAGCGGTCCACCTTGCCCCGGGCGTTCCAGCCCAGTTGCCACTGGTTGCCGTCGGCCCGGGTGACGCGGGTCAGGCGTTCTTCCAGATCGTAGTCGTACTGGACGCTGTGGCCGTCCGGGCGGCGATAGGCTTCCGGGCGGGCGAGTTTGCCGTAGTCGTAGTGGTGGGTGTCGCCCACGGCGTTGGTGTAGCTGGTCAGCAAGCCGGCGTCGTTGTAGCCGAACTGGCGGCTGCGGCGCTGCTCCGGGGCCTGTTCCGGGTACTGGTGGAGGGCGAGGAGTTTGGCACCCTCGTAGTCGTATTCGGTGACCAGGTCCTGTTGCAGGTAGCCCGCGACGCGCCCCTGGGGGTCGAACGCAAAACGGCGGAGGTTGCCCTGGCGTTCGTCCGCCAGTACGTCGCCGTTGGCGCTGTAGCCGATCCGGCGGACTTCGCCGGTGTCGCTGGTGGCTTGGGTCATCCAGCCGTTGGCGTCGTACTGGTAACGCCACTGGCTGCCGTCCGGGCGTTCCTCGCTGAGCAGGCGACCGACGCTGTCGAACTGGCGGCGGGTGGTGAGGCCATCCGGGGTCTGCTCGGCGGTACAGAACCCCATGGCGTTGTAGTGCCAGCGGTGCTGGCGACCGTCCGGCAGTTGTTCGATGACCTTGCGGCCCCAGGCGTCGTAACCATATTGGGTGGTACGTCCATCCGGCAGGCGGTAAGCCACCAGCAGGCCGCTGTCGTCGTCATAGGCCCATTGGTAGGTGGCGCCATCCGGCTCCTGGCGAGCGGTGATACGACCCTGGTCGTCGTAGTGGAAGACCTGGGTGTTGCCAAAGGCGTCAGTGACGGTGGTCTGGTATTGGTCCGGCTGGTAGTCGAAGTGGAATTCGTGGTGGCCGTCGTCGCCCCGGCTGTGGAGGCATCGGGCGGCAGGCCCATGGCCCTGCCATTGAAAGTTGATGCCATAGCCGGTTGGCAACTCACGGCGCGTGAGCAAATGGTCCTGATACCGATAGGTCTCCCGGCCATGGTGACTGGCACTGGCGACCAGGTCGCCCGCCTCGCTGTAGTCATATCGGGCCAGTTCCGAGCGCTTGTCATCCTGGCAGAGCAACACCTGAACAAGCCGCTCCCGGGACTGCGGCGTCGTCCGTTTCCAGACCAGTTGAAGGTATCGTTCCGGTGCCACTTCGATGCGGAACAGGCGGTGCTCCCGGTCGTACTGGAAGCGCCACTGTTGGCCTCGCAGGTTCTGGACCGAAACGGGGTGCCACAGATGATTGTCGGCGGTGGAAAAACGCCACGCGGTGCCATCCTTCTCCGTCAGCACCATGCGACTGTCGCGCATGTACTCCAGACGCATGCCGGCGCTGACCTGGACGCTGATTTCCCCCGGGGACAGGGGCTTGAAACGGACCACCCGCCCCTGATGATCCAACACCCGTATGCCTTCTTCCTCCATCCAGATAGTGCGCAGGCAATCGACGCTCCAGCCCGCGCCGAACCCCAGGTCCCGGTCGCAGTTGCCCGAGCGGTAACGGCGTTGCCAGGTCAGGGGCATGGCGGCGGGGACGGTGAAGTCTTCCAGGGTCAGGACTTCCTCGCCGGTGGCGGGGGCTACCGGGTCGCCGACGCGCTCATCATGCTCATCGTCATTTCCAACGGCGGTATCGCTGATGCCCGCAGATTCAGACGCGCCGCCACTGTCAGGGACGGAAGCCACCTTGGGCTCCTGAGTCCGGGATTCAGACGAGCCTTCCATACCTTCGGTAGACGGCGTGGTTGCCGGGGCTTCCGATGGCAATTGGTAGGCAAGCAGTTCGCCCGACTCAAGTCGCTGCCCAAGGCGAATGTAGTAGTGGCTGGCCGAGGCATTGCGCGCCATTTGCCCGGTAGGTCTGCCACCCAACCTGCCCCAGCGCTGTCGGTAGTCATCGAAGTACCGATTGAATGCGCGGTTCAGCCACGCGGCATAGTCCTGGGCGGAGGTCTTTTCGATACGGGTACCGGTGCCTGCACCAATGTCGCCTTCGGCGGCACCAATGGCGTACATCGTTCCATCGATCGCGGTGAACTTCTCCATGCTTTCCCTGTTTCCCTATGCGTTGTAGTCAACCACCGATAACCCCACCAGCGGGCTCGTATCCATATCCAGAATCACTGTGGGTGCCTGCCAGTCCCCCAGCCGGTACCCCTCGTGCATCCAGTACCAGTTAAACAGGCTGCCAACCGTGCCCAGCGGCCCGATACGGGCTTCGGCGAACTCCCAGCGCACATCCCGGCCCACCCAGTTGCCCATGGCGGACAGGCCGGGCATCAGCCGGTCGAGGCTGCCGTCACTGCCGGTGCCCGGCAGGAAGATCACTTCCGGGTCCGGTACCACGGCCCGGGCCTGGTCCAGCAGGGAGGTGAGATCAGTGTCGCCATCCAGCCGGCCGTCCACCAGGTTGAGCATCAGGCCCAGGCCCGTCTGCGACGATTCCAGGTCCACCTGCAGCCGGCTTTCCACCACGGTCTGCGGTTGCGGGCCGGGCATCCGGTCCAGGGCCACCAGGGTGGCCGGGGCCTGCAGGCGGTTGATCTGGCTCAGGGCCAGGGTGATGCCGGAACGGCCGAAGCCTACTTCCACCTGGCCGGCGGCCAGGTCCTGCCAGAGATGCCGCTCACTTCTTTCCCGATCCGGGAGGACAACCCAGGTGGGGCGGTCGCTGCCCAGGTAATCGCGAAACGATTGCTCCAGGCAGGCCTGCTCGCCGGCCCGGTCATCCTTTTGCGGTACGACCTCCGGAACGCCTGCCAGTACACCGCCGTTGTCCAGGATATCGTCCAGGGAGGCCCCCGCGAGGACGCCTTCAGCCCGGGTCAGTCGCCAACGCACCACTGGCCTCCGAACAACGACCAGGGGGATCCGTTAATCTGCTGGCCACTCCAGTACCAGCAGCGCTCTCGAAAGCCCATGGGCAGAGCCGTGAACCGTTTCTGCCAACTGGCGGGCTTCAGGCCGTGGCCATCCCTGAGGATCTCGCCCCAGCACTGGTAGCCGAAGGGGGATGGCTCCTGCTGACGACCGCGACGGTCTCCCATAAGCCAGCGCAGTTCCCGTTCAGCGGCGTCGGCCACGTCCTCGTTCCCGTCCAGGCCGGTACCGGCACCAATGGCCTCCAGCCAGGACAGGAAGCGACGGGCACAACTCACGCCCATGGCCTCGACGGTGGTTGTGGTGTCCACCTCGGCCAGCAGCCAGTTCACCATCCATAATTGCCAGTCGTCGTGGGCGCCGACCATCAGCGGGTAGAACCAGTCCTTCCAGCTGGCGAAACCCTCGACCCGGGCATCGGCGGGCAGTATGTCCCACAGGGTTTCCACCAGTGGCCTGGACAGCTCCTTGTGGCCATCCACCACTGCGGCCCACTCCTTCCAGGGCTGGGGTAGCTTGTCGTTCTGCCCCCTGCGCCAGTGGGCCCGTGCCGCCAGCACCTGTAACTCGGGTGCCTCCGGGAATTCACGGGTGACCGACAGGCCCGGATAGTTGGCCGCCAGCCACCAACTCAACGATTCACCGCCGGGTTCCTTCGCCAGGGCGTCCAGCGCCGGGCGCACCTGGACACCGCCGATGGACACCGCAACCTCCAGCCAGAGCGTGGCTTCGTCCACCGGCAGGGACGCCAGGGGCAGCAGGCTGCCTTCCGTCAGGTTGTCCGGCAAAGGCGATGCGGCGTCTCCCCGCTCGGCCCGGGTCAGCAGGCGGCGGTCCACCTGGCGCAGCTGTTCCAGGGAGGCGTCGTCGCTGGCCAGCAGGGCGCGACGGGTGGCGATCAGTTCGTCGAGTGTCTGTTGCATCATGCGACAGCCATCAGTTCAGGTTGATTTTCGGCGCTTTGAGGTTAATGGCCGAGGAGCCTTTGACATTAATGGCGCTGCCTTCGATGTTGATCAAACCGGAGCTGTACATGGTAATGGAGGCCGCACCGGTCTTGATGGTGATACTGTCGCCGGCTTCCAGTACGTGGTTCTTGCCGACGTTGACGGTCTGGTTGTTGCCGACGGTCTCGGTATCATCGTTACCTATGGTGGTGGTGCGATCGACACCCACATCGTCGGTCTGGTTGTTCTCCACCGTCAGCTCGTGGTCCTTCTCGGCATGGACCCGCAGCCACTCGCTGCCCAGGGTGTCGTCAAAGCTGATCTCGTTGTAGTTGGCACCGCTACCCTTGGTGGTGGAACGGGACTTGATGCCGGAGATGTTCTTCTGGGACTCCGGGTCATAGGGCATCTGGTTCTTGCCGTTGTAGACGGAGCCGGTGATCAGGGGCTGGTCCGGGTCGCCGTTGACGAACTCCACCAGCACTTCCTGGCCCACCCGGGGGATAAACTGGGCCCCCCAGCGCTCGCCCGCCCAACTCTGGGCCACACGGATCCAGCAGGAACTCTTCTGGTCGTACTGGCCCTCACGGTCCCAGTGAAACTGCACCTTGACCCGACCATGCTCGTCCACGTGGATTTCTTCCCCGGCGGCGCAGGTCACGGTAGCCGTCTGGAGGCCCGGCATAACCGGCTTGGCGATGCGCGCCGGCACGTAGGGCTGGTTGGCGGGCCGGCACAGGAATTCGTTGTGGTAGGCGATGGTGCCCATGGACGGCTGATTGTCCGCGTTCAGGGGCACTTCCGCCTGTATGAGGATGTCGGTAATCAGGAACTCGTTGGGGTCCTGGGGACCGTCCTCGTGGGACTGGAAGCTGAAGGTGAGGCCAGCGCCAAAGGATCGATAGGTAGAGATGGCCTCCAGGGTTTCCGCCTCCATGGCCAGGGCCTGCAGGTGTTTCTTGGTCAGGTTGGCCTTGTCTTTCAGGGGCCGGTCTTCGCCATGGTATTCAAACAGTTCCCGCTGCCCGAACAGGTCACCGGGAACCTTTTCCTGGCTTTGGGTCAGCACCCGGTCGTCCGGGCGGGTAAAGTCGAAACCGTGCTCCATCATCCGGTCGGACATGGCACGGTAACCCCGTTCCCAATGGGATATACGGGCGGAACCAGTGTTGCGCGAGCTAAACACCACCTGATTCTCCAGTGCGGGCTGGAAAGCCGTATCACTGTCGGTAATCACCATGGTGTGGGCGCTGTCGGTGTGCTCGAAGAAGAAAGTCAGGCCTTCGTTGGCCAGCACACGACTGATAAATTCCCAGTCCGTCTCGTTGTACTGCACGTAGTAACGGTGCGTATAGAGTGCGCCATTGAGCACCTTGCGGTGGTCAACGCTGTGTTCACCCAGCAGGATTTCAACGATGTCCAGGGCGGTCTTGTCCTGGAATATGCGGCAGTTGGTGCGACTGGTGGCGGACCAGGCACGGGGGACAATCCGCGCTTTGTAGCGCTGTCCGTCCTTGTTGTGCATGGGTTTGCCAAGCTCGCTGATGTCGAGAAAATGGCCGTGGAAATAACGTTCCCTGGATCCCAGCTTGTCGGTCATGGCGAGACTGATGACAACTTCCTCGCCGATGTGCTGTTTCATATCACTGATCCGCTGATTGGCGGTGAAGCCAACCTGGATATTAAACAGTCGTGACATACCCTCGCTGACCGTGAGTCTTTCGAGGATCAGCTCATCCTCGCCCAGCGAACTGTGAATCTTGAGAAAATGATGCTGAGTTTCCTTGCTCATGAACGTCCACGCCATCCTGAATGAATCGGGGAAGGAGGGCACCCGAAGGTGCCCTCCCGGAGACAGAGAACCCTGGTTTAGAGCTTCTGACCCTTGACACCGCTGTAGCCGTAAACCTTCGGCTGAGTGATGTCGTTCTTGTCGTTGCTCGGGCTGGCCGTCATGGTCAGCTCGGTGTAGGAAATGGTGATGCACTCGGTCGGGCGATCACCCTGTACAGACAGGCTGTAGTTGGAAATCATGGCGTCGGTCAGTTCGATCTTCATGATTTCTTCGATTTCATCACCCTGCTTGGTGATGAAGAAAGTGGCTTTACGGCCCTTGCCGATGGTGGCTTCACGGAACAGGTCAGGAGACGCGTTGTCCTGCAGCTTGGTGATAGTGATATCGCCCAGGCGGGTTGCAGAGGCTTCGCGGTCCATCGCGGTACCGGTGTAGGCAGTGATTTCCCGATGAACGTTAAAGTCCATGGAAAGCACGGTGATCATGTCTTTGTACTGGTTTGCAGTCGCTTCACCAGAAATGCCTTCATAGTCCAGATAGGTATTAGCTTGCATGTGTATCTCCTTAGGTTTTTTGTACGTCCTGTAACAAGGACATGGTCATCCTGGCCGCCGCTCAAGCGCCGTCCATGGATTCGGTCTGGCGTTCGGATACCATCCGTGTACTGACAACGACGTCCAGGTCGCCATCATTTACGGTGATATCCACCGCCGTAATCGGGGTTTCATCCGCCAGGCATTCCAGGATTTTCCTGGAGGCGGCGGGCAGCACATCCCGGTGCAGGATCTGCTGGATATTACGGGCGCCGGAGCTGGCTTCGGTGCAACGGTCCACCACGGCGTCCACCACACCATCGTCGTAGCCCAGTGCGACATCGTGATGACGCAGCAGGCGCTGGTTGATACGTTCCAGTTGCAGGCGGGTGATTTCCGCCAGCTGGTCCCGGCCCAGGGGCCGATAGGGCAGCACGGTGGTGCGCCCCAGGAAGGCCGGCTTGAAGATCTCCAGCAACTGGCCCCAGATGGCCGTCTTCAGGGTCTTCGGGTCTTCCGGCGCGGTCATTTCATCCGCGTACAGATCGGCAATCTGCTCGGAACCGGCGTTGGAGGTCATCAGGATCACGGTGTTGCGGAAGTCCACGTCCTGGCCCTCGCCATCCCGCAGGGAGCCCTTGTCGAACACCTGGTAGAAGATGTCCTGCACCCCCGGATGGGCCTTCTCCATCTCGTCCAGCAGGATCACGCTGTAGGGCTTGCGGCGCACGGCTTCGGTGAGCACACCGCCTTCGCCATAGCCGACATAACCGGGGGGCGAGCCCACTAGCTGCGACACCTTGTGCTCCTCCTTGAACTCGGACATGTTGATCACGGTGAGGTTGGACTCGCTGCCGTAGACCTGTTCGGCCAGGGCCAACGCGGTTTCGGTCTTGCCCACGCCGCTGGGACCCACCAGCAGGAACACGCCCAGGGGCTTCTTCTCGTCCGCCAGGTCGGCACGGGCCACACGGATGGTTTCGGCGATATCGTCCAGGGCGTGGTCCTGGCCTTTCACCCGGGTCTTGAGGTTCTGGTCCAGCTTCAGGATGCCGGCCACCTCGTCTGCCTGCATGCGACCCATGGGGATACCCGTCCAGTCGGACAACACTTCCGACACCAACTGACTGTCCACCTGCCAGTGCACCATGGGCTGCTCACGCTCGGCGAGCTGGGCCCGCAGTTCGTTGAGCTCCGAGCGCAGTTCCTCGTCGGCTTCCTCGCTGAGCTTCTCGCCCAACTCGGACGCGGAGGCCACCAGGGTCTGCTCGGTCTGCCAGATTTTCTCCAGGCGTTCGACCTTCTCCTCCGCCTGCTGGCGACGGTCGGCCAGTTCCTCCAGGCGGCGACTGTGGTCGGCCCCGGTGCGGCTTTCCCGGGCGAGGATTTCGTCCTCCAGCTCCAGGGCCGCCAGCTCGGCACGGGCCTTCTCCAGCAGCGTGGGCATGCTGGCCTGGCTCATGGCCACCCGGGCACAGCAAGTGTCCAGCAGGGCCACGGCCTTGTCCGGCAGCTGCCGTCCGGCCAGGAAACGCATGGACAGTCGTACCGCGGTACCGACAGCTTCGTCGGTGATGATGACACCGTGGTGTTTCTCCAAGGTGGGGGCCAGCCCCCGCAGGATCTGGATGGCGATGTCCTCGGAGGGCTCGTCCACCTTCACCACCTGGAAGCGGCGGGTCAGGGCGGCGTCCTTCTCGAAGAATTTCTTGTACTCGGCCCAGGTGGTGGCGGCGATGGTACGCAGTTCACCCCGGGCGAGGGCCGGTTTGAGCAGGTTGGCGGCGTCGTTCTGGCCCGCCTGGCCACCGGCACCCACCATGTTGTGGGCCTCATCGATAAACAGGATCACCGGGTCGACGGAATTCTTCACTTCCTCGATCACGCCCTTGAGGCGATTCTCGAATTCCCCTTTCACACCGGCACCCGCCTGCAGCAGCGCCAGATCCAGGGTCAGCAGCCGGGCCTTTTTCAGGGCCTCGGGCACGGAGCCGTCGGCGATGCGCTGGGCCAGGCCTTCCACCACGGCGGTCTTGCCGACCCCGGCTTCACCGGTGAGGATCGGGTTGTTCTGGCGGCGACGGGTGAGGATGTCGATCATCTGACGGATTTCGTCGTCACGGCCCAGCACCGGGTCCAGCTTGCCTTCCCGGGCCTGACCGGTCAGGTCGATGGTAAACTGGGACAGGTGCTCTTCCTTACCCCGGCCCGCCGGACGACGGGGCTCGGCCGCCTCACTGCCACCCAGCTTGTCCCGAAGTTGGGCCCAGTTGGACAGCAGTTGCTGCGGGTCCAGGCGCTCCAGTTCCCGGGCATGGCGGGTGGCCAGCGCGGCCATGGCGGTATCGTTCAGCAGGGTGTACAGCAGGGTGGCACCGCGCATGGCGGGTTCACCGAACTCGATGGACGTGTCCAGCCAGCACTGTCGCAGCAGGTCCACCAGCCGTGGGGACAGACTCGGCGTGGCGCCACTGCCGGTGCGGAAGCTCTCCAGGCCTTCGTTCAGCTGGTCTTCCAGACGATCGAGGCTGAGGCCGAAGTGGTCGAAGACCAGTGCAAGGTCTTCGTCCCGGGACTGCAACAGGGCCTTCAACAGGTGTTCGGTCTCCACGGTGTGGTGGGTCCGCTGGAAACATTGCCCGACAGCGCCTTCCAGGGCCTGACGGGTGCTGTCGTTCATTTTCTCTACCAGTGACTTCAGAGTCATTGAGGACATCGCGCTTATTCCTTTCCTTGGCTTGGCTTGAAGCTGACTTCCACCTGCCGGTCAGAAGTCGGCCCAGCGGCTATAAAACTGTCGGCACCGAGGCGACCCTGCTGGCCGAGGCGCGCACCGGTCAGGTCCCGGGCCTTGGCCACCAGCAGGTAGCGGACCCGGGTCTGCCCCCCCACCAGGCGGTGGGCCATGCGGGCGACAGCGGCGCTACAGCGCCCCTTGGGCAACACATCCTTCACCTGCTGGCGATTACGGGGATAGAACACCACGTCGGCGCCCCGGTCCGCCATCCAGGCCCGGCTGCCCAGCATGGCGTCTCCCAGCCGGGCGTACTGACCCTCGGGATCCCGGCGGGTCGGCAGCCTGCTCTGGTCTTCCGGAGCCACCCGCACCCAGCCACCCTGCAAGGTACGCACCGCTACCGGCATGCCGGAGACATCCGACAGCACGGCCTTCAACGTGGCGGCAGAGCGGGCGCCCCGGGACATGGCGCCGCCGTACCAGATCTCCCACTGCTGTTCGCTGCCGGTCAGTGACTTGAGGATCCGGGTGAAATCGTCCTCCCCCTTGCGTTCCTGGTGGACCGCCGGCTGGGTCTTTTCCCAGCTTCGGTAGTACAGGGACAGCAACCGGTGGTTGAACAGGTCGAAGAAGTCCCGCATCGCCGGCGATTTCTGTTTCAGTTGCGCCAGCACCATTTCCGAGTAATGGGCCGGCAAGGCACCGCGGGCCCCCGTGAGCCCCATGGTGTCCACCGTCAGTTCCGCCTGTTGCAGGCCGTTGTCGAGCCGGTTCACCTTGCGCTCCACCACATCCTGGCCGGCAAAGCCCATATGCTGGCTCGACCGGAAATGCACCAGCTCCCGATCCGGCCAGCCGTCGTGGCCAATGCGGTGGTAGCCGGCCTTCTCGCCCGGCAACTGGCGTTCGGTGCGCCAGACTTCACGGAAGAAGGTTCCCAGGGGCTGCTTCATACCAGCTCCCTCTCCCCTGCCCGGGCCGGCCAGGCGTGATAGTCGCGGCTGTGTCCGCTAAGGCGGATGCGCAGACGGGTGAAACTGTTAAGCTGGGCAAACTGGGCCAGGAAACGGTCCAGTACCGCCGAGAACAGGTAGATGCTGGTGCCGGCATACCGGGGTCGGGAAAAGGTGATCCGGAACTCGGTGCCCTGGGTCAGGCCGCTACGCACGCCCTTGCCCACCCGGGCGGCCACCCGGCGTACCTCGACCTTTTCGATACCTTCCACCATGGCCCGGGATTCCGGTGTCTGGCGGAAGTCGTACAGCTGCAGCACCGCCTTGAGGCGTTCACAGGCGTCGTCGCCGGTGAAGTATTCCAGGTTCAGGTGGCGGATAAACTGCCACCGGCTAGCCCCGGAGAGTTCCGGGCGCACCGTGGAGGTGGGCGCCAGCAGCGCCACCGCCCTGTCGATCAACGGTTCGGAGACCGCCTTGAAGGTGGGATCACCACCGCCGAACGGCAGCCGGTCCGGCACGTTGCGGTTGCAGCACTGGGCCTTGATGACCAGTGCCTCGTCGTCGGGGATGGCATCCAGGTCGCGGTTCTCGTAGCGGTTGTCCACCAGGCTGAGGACGGTTTCCGTGCCCGGCTCCAACTGACCGCCCACCCAGTCCGCCGGGCGCCGCTGCAAGTGCCAGAACAGGTCCAGGTCGGTTTGCCAGCGGGGATGCCCCAGGCCGTAGTAGGGGGCCATCTCGCGGATCTTGCCGCTGTTCACCAGGGACACGGAATCCACGTTAACCACCTCGAAGGCATCCGCCTTGCGGTAGCGGGACACCAGCCGGTGCTCATGGCGGGTATCATCCAGCGGCGAGGGTTCCAGGGTTTCCTCGAACAGGTTGACCACCGGCACGCACCAAAGCCGCATATGATCCGACTGGAAGCTTTTCTCCAGCTCGGGGGAGGTTTCCGACAGATAGAAGGTGATGTCGATTTCCGTCGCCTCCGGCCAGCAACCGGTCATGTCATCAAGCTGGGTAAACAGGAACTTCTCCGGGAACAGGAAGAACTCCGTCAGCAGACGGTAGCCCGCCATACTGCGCTTGCTGTAGGGGACCAGCGCCTCGTTCTCATCGAAGCCCACCGGACGGATGCGATTGGCCGGCAGGAACGTCGACTGGCGTCGGTCACTCACCGGCGCGATGGCCACCCCCAGGCCGGTGCGGTGGATCAGGTCATAGAGCTCGTTGCTCAGGTGGGCCTGACCGTGGAGGAAGAACCTCAGCCATGGCAGGTCAATCTCACTGAACGGGGTCGGCGCCGACAGTCGCAGCGTGATCACGCTCTGGGCGCCTTCGGTGCCCGGCGGGCGCGGCGCATCGAACGGCGCGTTCTGGAAATCGGCGCTCTCCACGGTCACTGGTGCGATGTAGTGGTCACCGGGGGCGCGGAACTCGCAGTCCGGCATCTTTTCCACCCGGGTCTCGAAGGCCTGTCCCTCGGTCAGTGGCGAGCAGTGGGTCTGGGCCCGGGAGGCCGTCAACTGCAGTACCGTCATGGACGGGATCGGTGCCTGATAGTCGGGATACAGGCTGCCCATCAGGATATCCGTCAGTTCCGGAAAATGGCCGTCCAGGCGCTGGCGGATCTGGGACGTCAGGAACGCCACCCCTTCCAGCAAACGGGACACATGGGGGTCTTCCACGGCTTCATCACTCACCCGCAGCCGACCTGCCACCTTCGGGTAGGCACGGGCAAACTCGGCACCCTGACGTCGCAGGTAGGCCAGCTCGCGGTTGTAATACTGAAGAAGCTCTTCACTCATCAGGCACACTCCTGAAGGGTCACTGCCAGGGTGACCGGTTCGACTTCCGAATCAAATGCAACCGGTTCGGGCACTGGATCCACCAGCAGTACCGCATCGATACGCAGCCTTAGCTGACGGTCCAGGGGCGCCTCCGCATCCCGCATGGCAACCTGGACACGGGTCAGGCGGGGCTCGAACCGGTTGATGGTGTTGCGGACCTCATCGCAGAGCCACTGGCGGCCATCTTCCGTACTCAGGTCCATGACCGTGAAGTCCGGCAGGCCGTAGCCCAGTACCGAGGTCTGCAATTCCCTGCCCCCCTGATCCAGCGGTAACCAGGACCGGCGGGCGTTCAGCAGACACTCCAGATCGCGACGGACAGCCTGGCGGATACGGGCGAGGGTCGGACGGCTGTCGTCCCCCTCCGCCAGTCTGTCGAGCACGCTCATCTGGAGTTTGGTGTTCATCCGTTGGCCCCTGCGTCCGCGGTCTCACTGGTGGCCGGTTCGTCACAACACTCAAGGAGGCGGACGCTCTCCAGGGTGACGGCGTCGTCACCCAGCAGGAAGGTTTTCAGGCCGAGGCCGGTGACCAGACCGCCATCGTGCTCCTGCCAGTCGGTTTCACGACCCAGTTTCTGGTTCGCGGTCTGGCTGCGCAGGTAAGTCAGCGGTACAAATACCTCGCCCTGGCGGCCATCCTTCAGGGTGACGCTGGCGCGGCGCCAGATCATTTCCACCGGCGAGGTGGCGGCGTGGAACTCCACTTCCTGGATATCACTCCACAGCCACAGGTAGTAATGGCCATCGGTGCCCAGGCCTTCGAAAAAGCCGGCAAGACTGTCGTCGCAATCGCGGAAACCCCCTTCCTGGTCGCCAACCCGGTAACGGGTGTCGGTGCGACCGGCTTCCAGGTTGCGGGCTGCCTCGGATGCGGCTTCCGGGTTGCCTTCGGTCAGGTTCAGGTTGACCGCCAGCAGGGCTTCAAGCTGCTCACCCGGGGTGGCCACCACGTCGTCGGCGAGCTTGCCGTCAGCCAGGGCCAGGCGGGCGTGCTGCGCCCGCATCAACTGACGCAGGTTGGCGGCGCCGGCGAGCCAGTCCGGCTGGTGTTTGGCGAGGGACATCAACATCTCGTCGGCCCGTTCCAGCTGGCCGTCCAGGCACAGCAGTTCGATCAGGCAGGCGCGCACATCGGTGGCTGAGGGATCCTTGCGGAGTATGTCCTGGGCTTGGGTAATGGCCTCGTCCAGTTGGCCTGAAGACAGCAGTTCCCTGATCGCTTCCATTCTCGGTTTCCTTCTTCCGTGGCCGGCAAACCGGCCAGTGGTTTGTCCTTTTGTCCAGCGTCCTGGCTGGATGGCCTGCCTCGGCAGGCCAGCGCATTATATCCGGTTAACAGGCGTTAACTCGGTGATCAGCTTCATACCCGTGACCAACTGATCAATCTGGAAATGGGGTTGCAGGCGAATGACCGAGTAGAATTTGCCAGGGTCACCCGCCCTGGCCTTCACCGACACATGGGCATCCCGTAGCGGGAAGCGGGCCCGCATCTCGTCCGATGCACCCTCGGTGGCCATGGTGTAGCCCCGCAGCCACTTGCGCAGCTGTTCCTCGCAGTCCTCGGGAGTGCGGTAGCCGCCCACCCGGTCGCGCCCCATCACCTTGAGGTAGTGGGCAAAGCGGGAAACACAGAGGGTGTAATGGAGCATGGCGGAGAGCCGCGCGCTCATTTCCGCTGACGGTTTCTCGTAGGCCGCCGGCTGTTGCACCGAGGGTACCGAGTGAAAGGCCAGCATCTCGGTATTGGCCAGTGGCGACAAGGGCAGGAAACCTTCGTCCGCCAGTGCCCGTTCCATCCTGTCGGTGATCTGCCAGTCCACCGCGTGGCGACTGGGAAAGAGCACCCCGGTTCTGGTGTTTGCCTGGATGGAGGGCAGGTTGTCCACCACCCCATGGGCCACCTGGCCCGCCCGGAACCCGCGGATCTGGGCAAACCAGCCGGATTCGCAGAAGGCACGGATCGCCACGGTGCCAAATCCGAAACAGGCCGGCCCCCACAGGTAGTCGGTGGCGGCCTGGCTGCCGGACTCCCGGAACCGGAAACCCTCGACGCCCTGCCCCGGCCCCAAGTGAGGAGCCCGCAGCATGATCCGGGGCATGGCCAGCCCCAGGAAGCGGGCATCCTCTTCCTGTCGCAGCGACTGCCACTTCACCAGCTCCGGCTGGCTGAAATGGCTCTCCAGCTCGCTGACGGCGGTGAGGTCGGCAAACTGATCGACGCCAAAGAAACTGGGATCGGCATTGACGATCACCGGTGCAAATGCCGCGGCACCCACCCGAGCCAGCTCCTTGAGGGTATCCATATTGGACTGGCCACCCTCGGTGCGGTGGCTGACCGTGTAGGTTCCGAGCAACAGACCAAAGGGCTCACCACCCGGGTTACCGAACTCCTCGGAGTAGATCTTGGCAAACAGGCGGGAATGGTCGAACTCAATGGACCGGGTCAGGTCCTTGCGCAGCTGGTTCCAGCTCAGGTCCAGGAAACGGACCTTCACCAGGCCCTCACTGTCGCTTTCCACCACCTGGTCCGACAGCAGTTGCAGACCACGCCAGTTGGCTTCCAGGGCCTGGAAGTCCGGATGGTGGAGGATCGCATTGATCTGGTCGTTGAGCAGCCGGTCCAGCTTGACCAGCATCCCAGCCAGCAGTGCCGTGATATCCGGGCGTGTCCACTGCCTTTCCGGATCCGTCCGGCCCAGCAGCAGCAACAGCGCCTGCATATCGTCGGCCTCGGCCACCAGCCGCTCGGCAAAGCCCCGATCCGGTACGATCGGGGCCTTCGCCGGTGGCTGGCGATCAAGGTAATCCTTGTCAACGAAGCTCAGCGCTGCGCCCATAAAGCATCCCTGCTTATCGTTCATTCCTGATTCCCGTTGGGGGTGTCACCCGCCAGGATCAGTTCCCCATTTCCGGAATCTTGGCGACCATACGGAGGGACGTGGTCAGTTCCTCCATCTGCAGCCAGGGCCGGAGCCAGGCGATGGCATTGTAGGAACCGGGACGACCCGGAATCTCACGCACCTGTACCCGGGCATCCGCCAGCGGGAACTTGGCACGGATTTCCTGACCACCGCCTTCAGAGGCGTTCACGTAGTTCAGGATCCAGCGGTTCAGCCAGTGTTCCACGTCCTCGGCTTCCATGAAGGAGCCGATCTTGTCCCGGGCCATCACCTTCAGGTAGTGGGCAAAACGGGAGGTGGCCATCATGTACGGCAGGCGTGCGGAAATGGCCGCGTTGGCGGTGGCATCCGGGTTGTCGTAGATCTTCGGGCGCTGGCAGGTCTGGGCCCCGAAGAACACGGCGTAGTCGGTGTTCTTGTAGTGACACAGGGGCAGGAAGCCCAGCTTGCTCAGTTCCGCCTCACGACGGTCGGTAATGCCGATCTCGGTGGGGCACTTCAGGTCCGGGTCGCCATCGTCGCTCTGGAAGATGTGGGCCGGCAGGCCTTCCACCTTGCCGCCGCCCTCGGCGCCACGTATCGCGGTGCAGAAGCCGTACTTGGCGAAGGCGTTGGTCATGCGGCTGCCCATGACATAGGCCGCGTTCATCCAGCAGTAATCCTCGTGGTCGGGTTCGACCGCCATGCCGGTATCCGAATCCACCTCGAATTCCTCGAAGCCGAACTCCTCCACCGGACGGGTGGCCTGACCGTAGGGCAGGCGTGCCAGCACCCGGGGCATGGTGAGGGTCACGAAGCGGGAATCCTCGCTCTCCCGGAACGAACGCCACTTGGTGTATTCCAGGGACTCAAATACCTTCTCCAGGTCCCGGGGCTTGGACAGCTCTGTCCAGTCATCAAACCCGAACAGGCCGGAGCCACCGGCGGAGATGAACGGGCAGAAGCCGGCCGCCGCCACGTTGGACATCAGGCTCAGGGTCTCGATGTCGTTCGGGTGGTTGGTGAACTGGTAGTCACCAATCATGGCGCCGTACGGTTCACCACCGGCGGTACCGAACTCGGATTCGTAGATCTTCTTGAAGACCTGGCTCTGGTCAAATTCCACCGCCTTGGACAGATCCTTATGCAGCTCTTTCTTGCTCATGTTGAGCATGCGGATCTTCAGGGTGGCGCTGGTTTCGGAGTTCATCACCAGGTGATGCAGGCCACGCCAGGTGCCTTCCAGCTGCTGGAACTCCTCCTGGTGCATGATTTCCGACAACTGGGTGGAGATCAGCTTGTCGATCTGGGCAATGGCCTGACGGAAGGTGATGGTCAGGTTCTTGTTCCAGGTCACCGTGCCTTTCATGGCCTCGTCCGCCAGCGTGCGGATCAGCTCCCGGGCGCGGTCGCTCTCGGTCTGCTTGGTGGCGCCAATGGCCTGGTCCAGCAGACTCTGTGATGCTTCTTCGGCTAGCGCGGCTTCGTTCTCCGCCGCCTGGGTTTCGGCACTCATTCCTTGTCCCCCTCGGTCTCACCAAGATCGGCGTTCAGTTTCTGCAGATCGTCGGAATTGTTCAGGACCCGCTCCAGCAGCTCTTCCAGTTCCTCGGAACGGTCCACCTTGGTCATCAGGTCCCGCAGTCTGTTCCGGGTTTCCATCAGTTCCCGCAGCGGCTCCACCTGGTTGACCACGGCCGCCGGCTGGAAGTCGTCCATGGAGTTGAACGCCAGGTCAACGGCAATCTGGGAGTCGTCATCGGAAAGCTTGTTGTCGACCTTCAGCTTCAGCTTGGGTGCCATCCGGCGCAGGACGTCGTCGAAGTTGTCCCGGTCGATCTGGATGAACCGACGGTCTTTCAGCGGCTTGGGACTGTCACTGTTGTTGCCCGAGAAATCCCCCATGACACCAACCACAAAGGGGAGCTCTTTCTTGACCATTGCCCCTTCGGTTTCAACATCATAGGTAATGTGTACCCGGGGTTTCCGGACCCTGGATAATTTGTCGTGAATGCTGTCCATGTCTCTGTCTCCTGTAGCGCTTCACTGGTTGGGGAGCGTCTGAATAGATCCTGTCTGTGTCTGTTCCCAGAGCCGTTCAGGGCCTATTCAGAGGCTCCTTAGGTGCCGCTGTCACTCCCGCGGCTCGGGGGCCGGCACTCCGGTCAGACGGTAGAAACCATCACGGGCACCACCATCGTCAATCAGTTCCTGCATCAATTCCGGCAATGACATGTCGCTCCAGCGCACGGCCTGGCGAATGGCATAGGACACCGGGGAATGGGGTTCGGTCTTAAGGAAGAAATCCGACAACCGGCGCAACTCCGCCAGGGCCTCGGCCCGGCTTTCAATGGCCACCTGCACCGGATCCACCTTGCGGGCCGGGGCCACGCCATCGGGCGATTCATCGGAGGACTCGATGCCGCCGTCCTCGTTGCTGTCGGCAACGGGCTCGGGGGCATGCTGCCGGGTCCAGTCATCGATACGTGCGCCGGCGTGATGGGACAACACGGCCAGGCAACGGTCCAGGGCCTGACGGACATTGGTGGTGGGCTGCGGCTCGCCCATTACCTCATCCATCACATCGGACAACTCACTGAAAGCCTGCTGGGCGCGATGGATGGCCTCGCGGGTAGAGGCCAGTTCCTCGACCGGTGTCGTGGCAACCGCTGCCGTAAGTTCATCCGGGGACGCAGCACCCGCCTTGATACGGTTCAGGGCCCGCTCTTCGTCCAGGCGACCAACCTCGGCAGCCTGCTCGGCGTGCCAGGTGGCAAAGGAGCCACCATCGTCGGACTGAAACAGGGGCACCGAGAGGATCGGCTGGATCAGGGTACCTTCGGCATCGAGACCATTCAGGCCCACCAGCGGCGCAATGCGGGTGGCCAGTCCTTCCTCGTCGGGGGCGGGATAGAGGTTATCCCAATGGTTCAGGAGCAGCTCCCGGGCCAGCATGAAGCCGTCCGCGAGCCCGACGAAGCCGTGCTCGCGGCACAGGGCTTCAATCAGCCAGGCCACGTACTCCAGGTCCTTGGTACGCTCGGTCAGCAGCACGGGGATCTCCCGGGCCATTTCACGCCATTGCGGAACCTGGACCACTTCATCGTCGGCGAGTACCTGGCGCTCCAGGGCCCGGGCCTGACTGCGCAGATCCTTCAGGGTGAAATAGGGTGATGCGGGTGATGCGTCCTCACGGGTGTCGTCGCCACAGGGTTGATCCTGGGAGATGTCAGCCAGTAGTGAGGAGATGTCCAGAAGATGGGCGGTTTGATCTGTCATGAGGCTTCCTGCCGTCGTACTCCATTGATCCTTCAATCGTGTTCCTTCACGTTACGGTAACCGGAGTCTCATCGGGATCGTCTCGTCATCCCCTCCAGTCACGTCGCCTGGACTATAGCAACGATCGGGCACTTTAACAATGATACAGGTGATGTTGTCATTGCATTTCTTGATAAGCAGTGAGTGCATCATTGCCTGACTGACGTCGTGGATCGGACCGCCGTTCAGGAACGCCCTGATCTCGGCATTTTCCAGCTCCTTGCTGACACCGTCACTGCAAAGCATGAAGGTGTCGCCGGGTTCCACCTGGCCGGACCGGTAGTCCAGAGTCAGGCTGTCATCCACCCCGAGGGCCCGGGTAATCACATGGGCCAACGGGTGACGTTCCGCTTCACGCTCGTCCAGCACCCCCTGTTCCACCATATCAGCCACCTGGCTGTGGTCACGGGAAAGCTGGTTCATCTCATTGTCCCGGAGCCGGTAACAGCGACTGTCGCCAGCCCAGAACAGGTGGTACGCGTCCCCTTCGATCAACAGCGCCACCACCGTGGACCCCAGGGTCTGGCCATCCAGCTCCTCACGACCGAATAGCCGGATACGCTGGTTGGCCTGCTGGATTGCCTGCTCCAGCTCAACTTTGCCCAGCATACCGTCATGTCGTCGCCGGGCACTGGTAACCGTGTCACAGATCAGTTGACTGGCCACATCCCCGGCGCGATAACCGCCCATGCCGTCCGCCACCACCCAGAGACCGCTGTCGGTGAACTCAACGAAAGCATCTTCGTTGTGCTCACGGACCGCTCCCCGATGGGTAAACGCCACGGACTCCGCCTGCATGGTGTTATTGCTCCTCAAGTTCTGCCTGCTGCCAACCATGATTTTGCCACTTTCCCACCATCATCGCTGCAAATTGCCCGACCTTGGGCAGGCCATCGGTCAGCAGGGTGGCCGGCTCCACGAATGCCGAACCCTGTGTCCACCACACCGCCAGCCCGTTCTGCCGCCGCAACAGGGCATCCAGCCATTCGGACTCCCGGGCCGCGCCCGGAATCATCAGGTTGCCCTCGGTAACCGGCCACGCCAGACGGCTGCTGTCGGATGCAGGCAGCGCCACATCCACCAGTTTCTGGCGCCAGGGTTCCTCTTCCCAGCCGTCGTCCAGCACCGCCAGGATGCAGTCCTCCATGGCCGCCGCCCAGTCCGGGTGCCGCCAAGCGTCCATGGCCACACCATCGTAGTCCGCCACCGCCAGGAACGGGAAATGGCGACCCACCCGATCCACGGAGGGGATCATGGTACCCACCACACCGGTTTCCGCCATACCGCCAGGCCCGGCACAGAAATGCCAGATGGGCGCGGTCAGATAGGCGTCCATCCAGTTATCCCCCAACTGGTCACGACTGACCGCCAGACTGGCCTGACACCACTCGAAGAACAGGTCGCGGATTTCCGGGTGCACATTGTGGGTGAGGAAGTCTCCCCTGCCCGGCACCTTTCCCATGTATCCCCAACTCATGATGGCTTGTCCTCGTTATTATCAGAGTCTCGACGGCAACCGGAAGTTGTTCAGCACCGACAGGTCGAACGGATGCTTCACCGAATCCGGCGTCATCTCCAGGGTGGCCAGGTAACCGTCGGACAGGATGTCCACGTTGCGGCTGCGGCCGGCCCCCGACAGGCCGCCATAGGCACCGAGGAAGCGGAACAGGGCCCAGTCGCCATCGAAGTTTGCCTGGATGGCGGTATCGGTTCCCGTGCCACGGGTCATGGTCACCCGCACGCCCGCCCCGGACTGCAGCGGCCAGTCGAAGGCCATGGTCCGTGGGGGGCCATGACGGTAGCCGAGGGTCCGGTCGCCAATCCTCAGCTGGAGCCTGGCCACCCGGCCATCCAGGTAGGCCGGTCTGAGCGTGAAGGACGCCTTCAGGGTCTGGGTGCCACTGACAAAGAAGGCCTCGCGGATGCGTCTTGCCTGCAGGAACACCTGCAGGCTGGACTGGCGGATACCCGCCGCCGGCGACAACGACCAGGGTGATGTGCTGGTGTCCACATGTTCGGCCACATGGTCCTGGAAGAAGGTGTCCAGCACGCCTCCATAGCCGAAGAAGGCGGCGAAATCCGCCAGGGCAACCTCCGAGTCCGCCTGCGGGGCCAGCGGATACTGCCCGGCGATGGCATCCTGGTACTCCCGGTAGACATTGGCCCGCCAGATGTCGTTCACCCGACGGGTGGAGGACACTTTCACCAGCCGCCGGGCGTCCCCGGGAACTTCACCCAGCCAGGTCTGCAACTGGGGCGACTGGCTGTTGCCAATGGCCGCGTGGAGGGTTTTCACCGCATTGTCGAAGTCGGACCGGGACACCGTGGCATAGGCCTCGGACATCCCCTGATCCTGCTCCGCCAGGTAGCGGGACATGGTCCGCGCCCGGTCCTTGATGGTCCCCAGGGTTTCCTCGCTCACCTCGTGGAGGGGGCGGAAGGCCCGGTCCACCGGCGTCAGCGTGTGCTCGGCGACCATGTTCTCCGGCATGATACGGCTCATGCGATCGAAGGCGCGGCTCTTGCGACGCAATTCTTCCTGCGCCATGTCGCTGGCGTTGCCCATCGCCTCCCCGGCCGCCGGGTCCATTTCCTCTTCCACGGACAAGAGGGTATTGAAACGGATAGCCTCTACCAACCGGTCAATGGGCGCCTCCGGGCCGGACAACAGGCTCATCAGGTAACGGCCCTCACGGGTACTGTCGAAACGACGTACCTGTAGGTCGGCGAGCAACTGCTCCCAGGCATGGATGTAATCCCGGAAGTAACGGTCCTCCACCAGCTGCTTGATGCGACCCTCGTCCAGGTTGCGGAAGTCTTCCGTCTCTTCTCCGTAGACCCAGGAATCCTCCAGCAGGTGGCCAACCACCTGGTCCCGCTCCGCCTCGAACAGGCCGCGGTAGCCGTTGGCGGTATAGAGCCCGGGGATACCCTCCCGCATGGGTGTTCCGGACCGCCGTTCAAAGACCTCCTCGGCCACGGTACCCAGCACCTTGTTCACGGTGAACTCCGGCAGCCCCGCGCCCAGGGCATCGGCACGGATGCGCTGGTAAGCCCGCTCGTCCAGGGGCATGGCGGTCAGTTCACCGCGGGCCCGGGAGACCAGTTCCCGGTCTGCCGGGATAGTGTGGTTCAGGGCCAGGTACTGCCCCAGGTGCTGGTCAAGTTCCTCCCGGGATGGCCGGTTGACCTCACCGGGAATCTGCCGCGACAGCATGAACTCGAACCAGGCTTCCACCTGTACCTGCTCAAAGTGCTCCCGGTTGCTGACCATCAGGTAGGTCTTCAGGCTTTCGTAGAGGTAGTCCAGGTTACCCAGGTTGACGGCGATCTCGTCTTCCATGGACTGCCGGAAGCTGTCCGCAAAGCGATACTGCAGCAGCCGCCCGTAGGCCCCTTCCGCCGCCTGGGCCAGGGCGCCGTTATGGAAGAACCCCAGGGGATAGTTGCCCCCTTCCGGCAACGGCGTACCCATTACACCCGGCATGTGGGCGGCGGTATTGAGCGTGTCGTTGAGCACCAGCCAGTTGCCGTCACTGGTTTCCAGGCGATTCATATCATCCCGGAGTTGATCCATGTCGCCACGGTAGGTGGCTATCAGGTCCCGGTTCCACTGGTATTCCAGGTACCAGGACGCACCGATACCCGCGGTCACCAGCACCATGGCCGCCACCGCCACCTGACGCAGGCGTCGATACCGACGGTCCTTGGCGCCATCGGCCATGGCCAGGCCGTATTCGGAGAAGATAATGCTGTCGAACAGGCGATGCAGGAAGAAGCCATCGCTGGGAAGACCATTGCTGCCGGGACGACCGTGGCTGGGCACGTTCAGCCGGAGCTGGCGGTCCACCAGGGAGGACACCTTGTCGCTGGTGCGACCGTCCTGCTCCGATGACACCAGGTAGATGCCCCGCAACAGCGGCACGTCCTCATAGGCGGAGGGGAAGAACACTTCCTTCATCAGGTTCCACAGCGGTGCCTTCAACAGGGCCACCTGCTTGGGGAACTGGTAGATACGCCGGCGGGTTTCCGGCGTGCGTTCCTGTTGCAACCGGTGCAGCAGGAAGTGACTCAGGCGCTCCTGAAGGCCATCGAACTCCTGCTCGAAGCTGGCAGGCAGTTGCTCCGGATCACGGACCGAATGCAGATCGAAGGTGATGCCGAACACTTCCTCCCGCTCCTGCTCCGAGAGCATGGCGAAGGTATCCGAAAAACCCTCCAGCAGGTCGAACTTGGTGAGCAGCACATAGACCGGGAACACCACGCCCAGGCGGTTGCGCAGTTCCTGCACCCGCTGTTTCAGGGCCCGGGCATGGAGCTGGCGTTCCGTGGGCGTCTGCTCCAGCAGGTCGGCCACGCTCACCGACAGGATCACGCCATTGATGGGCTGGCGGGAGCGGTACTTGCGCAGCAACCCCAGGAACGACTTCCAGCCCTTGGCATCCCGCTTGTCGCCGGATTCCTGGGTGGTGTAGCGGCCAGCGGTATCGATGATGACGGCGCGATTGGTGAACCACCAGTCGCAGTAGCGGGTACCGCCAACGCCCTTCACGGAATCCAGCCCCATCTCGCTCTTGAGGGGAAACTCCAGGCCGGAGTTAAGCAGTGCGGTGGACTTGCCGGAGCCGGGGGCACCGATAATCATGTACCAGGGCAGCTCGTAAACGGAGCGGAAACGCCCCGGCTTCCACTGTTTCATCAGCGCCAAGGCCTTGCGCAGGTTGTTGCGCTGGGTTTCCATCTCCTCCTTGAGCAACTCGTCCTGCTCGTTGCCCGCCATCATCTCGGTGACAACCTTCTCGTTGTCCTTGCGCTGACGACGTGCGCGCCACAGGCTGACCGCCAGGAACACGATGACCAGACACAACAGAAATACCAGCCGTGCCGTGACCGAGGCCAGGGGCTTGTAGTCGGCGATGGCCAGCAACGGGCCACCGAACCAGATCAGCAACACCAGGGCCACTAGGCCCAGGAACAGGAATACCCTGCGCCAGGTGATAAAACCGGTTATCCGGCGAATCCATGCCATAACTCAGACCTCTTCCTTAAGTTTCCGGTACCAGGAGGATTTCCACGCGACGGTTGCGGGCGCGATTCTCGGCGGTGTCGTTCTTGAACAGCGGCTCGGCCTCACCCCGGCCTTCCGGCCACAGACGGCCCGTGAGGTTGCCGTTGCGCCCCAGCATGTCCGACACCGAGGTGGCCCGGGCCAGCGACAGGTGCCAGTTGGACGGATATTGGCTGGTGGCGATGGGCCGGTTGTCGGTATGGCCGGTCACCAGGATGGAACCGCTGGTGGATTCCAGGGCACGGGCAATCTTGCTGATCACCGGGACCATATCTTCACTGACATCGACTCCGCCGGGTGCGAACAGGGATTCATTGCCGATACGCAGGCGGGTACCGGATTCTTCCCCATCCAGCTCCACCAGACCGCGATCGATCTCGGTCTGCAACATCTGCCGCAGGTAACGCAGATCATCCGGATTGCCAGGCCCCTCCTGGGCGGGGCGCTCGGGAATGCCAACCTGATTCAGATCCGCCAGCACCGGCTCGGCAAAGGTATTGAGCTGGTGGGTCAGCCACAGGTAGCCCAGCAGCAGGGCCACAGCGCAGATGGCGGCCCCCACCCACAGGGGCACGCCGTGGGTCAGACCGGTTCCGGGGGTCACCCGGCCTTCCCAGCCACGGTCGAACGGGGTGGTGAAACGGCCCTGGTCGGCGCAGATCTCGTGGTAGAGACAGTCCCGCAGGATATCCAGTTGCTCCTCGCCGCGTTCCTCCACCCGGTAACGCCCCTTGAACCCCAGGGACAGGCACAGGTACTGCAGCATCATCAACGGGATGTTGGAGG
The DNA here is from genome assembly GCF_036224885.1 of Marinobacter sp. OP 3.4. NCBI lineage: Bacteria > Pseudomonadati > Pseudomonadota > Gammaproteobacteria > Pseudomonadales > Marinobacteraceae > Marinobacter > Marinobacter sp. OP 3.4. The sequence goes on along the minus strand of NZ_JAVVLT010000113.1, from coordinate 37,449 downwards.
TGCGACGAGCCTTGTCCACCAGTTCGAAGAAGTGGGTGCCGGACCAGGTCTGGGAGTGGAACTCCGACAGCAGCGAGGCCGCCGCCCACTGACCGCTCTGCCCCCAGGTGCTGTTGAGCACGATCTCGTCCAGCAGGGCGCAGACGCAATAGGAGGCCACGTCGACGGTTTCCGGACTCTGGTCCGCCGCCTTCAGCGCCGCCCGGTACTCCCGCACCAGGTCCATGCACTGGCGCCTCAGGTGGGTCATGTCCTCCACACCTTCCGCGCGGGACAGGCGGTTGGCCACCGACAGCAGTCGCGAGGCCTCATCGCACACCGGCCCCAGCTGCGTGGTGGGTAACCGGAAGCGGCCGGCGGACTCGGTGGGATAGCCCCCATCGGTGGCGCCCCCGGACGGTGATGACAGCAGGGTGCGGTCATCGTCGGCGGACGGCCGGTCAGGCCTCGGTTCTACCTGCCGGGCCCCCGGCCTGGGCTTGATTACGGTACTGTCGTTCATGTCATCGTCCCTGTCTGATGCTCAACGTCCCTGAAACGGGCTACTGCCTGATGGCCCAGAGTTCCAGCTTGAGTCCGGGATAGTTGCCGGACACATGCAACGCCAGGCCACCACTCTGCTTGAGCTGCTCCCAGCGGTCGCTCTTGTTGTCCAGCAGGAAGTAGTGATAACCGGCGTGGAACGGGATCTGGCGCGGTGCCACCGGCAGTGCGCTGATACCGATACCCGGCAGGTGGTTGTTGACCAGGTCGCGGATATGCTCCACCGGCCCCAGCTTGATCTGGGCCGGCAGACGACGGCGGATATCCTCGGTGGTGAGGTCGGCCTGCACCGCCAGCACGAACTGGGCGGACTCCAGCATGGACTTGTCGGTGAGCGGCGCCACCTTAATGCCGAACTGGGCCTCTTCCAGCTTGAGGGCCACGGCCGTCTGCTCCAGCACCGTGCTCAGGGACTGGCTCAGGGCCGCCGCCAGGTCACCGAAGGTTTCCGTGAGCCGGTCGTGGCGGTATTCCGGCAGCTTGGGGGGCACCTTCTCGGCGCGGGTAAAGGTGGCCAGCTCCCCGATCAGGGTGACCACCAGTTCGTAGAACCGCTCGGGGTGGACCAGCGGGCTGTCCTTGACGTGCTCCAGGGTGGGCTGCCAGCGGTTGAGGGTCTGCAGCATCAGCACGTCGAACAGGGTGGTGGACTGCTCGGCCCCCTTCTGCATGCGCCCCGCCAGGGCCTTGCCCCGCTGCTTGACCATGGCCAGGGACTCCCGCACCAGGGAGGACAGCGGCGCGATGCGCTCCACGTCCAGGCAGGGCGGCATGAAATTACGGTCCAGCCGCACTTCCTTGTCGGCGATGACTTCCACCACCCGGGCCACCGGAATGGCGGCGTAGCCGGACAGGTCCTCACGGCCCATGCGCAGGGTGGGATTCAGGCGGGCCAGGCCCAGGGTTTCCTCTTCACCGCTCTCGTCGGAGTCGTCCTGCACGCTGCTTTCCTGGAACATATACCGGGCCACCTGGCCCTGGTCCTGCACGGCGATATTGACGCCGGCCTGGCGCTCCGTGGGCACCGCCAGCCAGACCAGTTCGTCCCGGGCGTCACCGGGTATTTCCAGCTCCAGGCCGTCACTCTGGTCGAACGCGAAGGGCATGCCGTCGGGAAAGATGCCGGTGACCTTCACCAGGCTGATCTGGCCCAGGGCCGGGGCCTGCTGGTCCATGATCAGCTCCCGCACCCCGTAGCCGTGGGGGTTCATCAAATTGTGCCGCTGGCAGGCAGCGTGATACAGGAACCGGTCCTGCTGCTGGAAATGCTGGGGCCTGAGCAACATGCCCTCAGACCAGGCGACCTTGGCCAATCGTTCCATGATGTGCTGTCCTTTCGTGTGTAAAACTTCGCGGTTCTGGTGGCGCGACTCAGTCGCGGACCCGGGTCATTTCCAGACCGTCAACGGCAATCCGGATGTCCTTGTATCCCTGGGGGTTTGCATCCAGGACCATTTTCCACTCGGCTTCATCGATGTTCTGGAAGGCTGCCACGATGCCGATATAGCGGGTGTTCTCATCCAGCCTCTTTTCCGGCAGCTTCTCCACCAGTTCCGGCCGCAGTACCACCTCATCCATGGAAAGCAGGTCCTGGTCGAGGACGCCTTCGGGCTCGTCGTACAGATCAAAGAAACCGGCACTGCGGAAGGTATCCACGGACCGCAACTCATAGATCCGGATCACCAGGGGCGACGCCCGCCCGGAACCATCCGGGTTGATGTCGTCGCTGGCCTGGAAGCTCATCCGGGTATACGGGTCCACCACATAATTGGCCACCGTACAGCCGCTCAAAAGCACCACACTGACAAGGAACAAACACTGAAACCATCGCATTGTCTGACTACTCCCTTTCACTACGACTCACCGCCACTTCATAGGCGTCCACAAAGGTATCGCTGCGCAGCATACGGTCGGCATCACCGTATTCCTGCAGGTGCTGTTGGCGCCGCTGATGCACCGCCGCCAGTGCCTTGCGTTTCTGGAACAATCCGCCCTCCTCACTGCCGGATGGCGGTTGCAGGATGTCCCGGATCACTTCTTCCACGCCCACGAGCAGGGCGCGTTCATGATTGACCACATCACTGAAGGCCTGGGACACGGCTTCCTCGGGACCAAGGAAAGACGGGTGCCGTCGGAACAGCAGGCTTTCCAGGGCATCGCTGGAGGTGGCCGAGAATTTCAGGGGATTGTTCTCGCTACGCTGGAACAGCGTCTGCTTGACCCGAAGCTGCTGCTTCTGACGGGCCCGCATATGCAGCAGATCCAACAGCCGGTCCAGCAGGGTCCGGGTCAGGTTCCCCAGGGCACGGCACTGGTCTGGTGTCAGCGAGGCGGATTCCATGCCCCCCAGGCCCAGCCCGTCCAGCAGGGCCTGAAGCTGGTCAACCTGCTTTTTGGTGGTGCGTTCCCGTTCCTCGTCGGGTCCAGACACAGCTCCCCAGTCCCACTGGTCGGGAATTTCCGCCTTGGGCATATCCACGTGGCTGTCACCCAGGAAACGTTCGTTGAGCCCGGAGGCCAGGACCGCGTTCATGTCACTATTGTCCTGCTCCGGCTTGGCCGGCCCGACAATGGGGTCCGACAGCCCACCGGCCAGGGGCGACGGCGAGGACCCAGGCTGCCGGCGGGCAGCGGGTGGCGCCTGTACGGCGTTATCCGACGGACTGTCTTCACCGGCAATACTCACGGCAATCTCGTAATCGCCAAAGCGCAGGCGATCGCCGTGCCGGATCGGTGACTCGGCATCACGACCCAGGGGTTCCTGGCCGTCGTTGACAAAGACGCCATTGGTGGAGGTGTCGCGAATCAGGAAACGCCCGCCTTCGGAACGGATCTCGGCATGACGGGAGGAAATCACCTTGCCGGGATCCGGCAGGTGCCAGTCGCAGGATTCCGAACGACCGACCACCCAGGTCTGCCCCGGCGAGAATCGTCTGGTGGAGGTAACGGCGGGTGAAAGCCGCTGATAGCTGGTGATGGCGAGCTCGAGTTCCATGAGCCAATCCTTCCTTTGACATCTGTCCTGGCCCGACAGCCTGGCGGCTGGCGCGCATTCCCGACCTGCAACGCAGGTACATCCTGGGTGAACCGGTGACACCGGAAGGGCTCCGGGTAACCGACCGCACAGAGATTATTCAGTGTCCCCGCCAATGTCAATCACGGTGATCCCGGGCTGGGATCGCCAGACCACACATAACCGGAGACGCGTCACATTACCGACCTTTAAGGAAAACAGGCCGCTTGACTTGATGCACACAACCTGAATAGCATTCGACCTTCAGGAAGTTTAATCCTCAGGGAGCATGAGGAACCGTTACCAGGCCATTCAAGACCCCGTCTGCGTGACCATGCCGACTCAGTATGCTGGCCCGGCCCCTCCTTGCAGTCTCCCTGATTGACATCACCAGCAACAACCGGAGCAAGTTGTCCGGCCGGCATAAATAATACGCCGGACCACGGCAGCGCCCGGGCAGTTTCAGGCGCCGTGGCGGTCTGCCACCTTAATGTCGCAGGCCCCGGCGCTAATCCATGGATGAAGAGCGGTAAGGATATCCGGATGGACGCCAACGACACCATTCTTGACGACAGCACCCAAACCCATAACCCGGGCTTCCAGCCCCCCGGGGAACGGGACCAGGACGCGCCGGAAGGCCCTCGCCACAAGCGCCTGGGGCTGGTCCTGAATGGCCGCTACCGGATCGTGTCGCTGATCGCCTCCGGCGGCATGAGCGATGTTTACAAGGCCGTGGACCAGAACCTGGAGAAGTCCGGCTCCCGGGACAGTCTGGTGGCCCTGAAGATCCTGCGCACCAGCCTTACCCGCGATCCCGGCGCCCGCAGCCTGCTGGCCCGGGAGGCCGCCAAGTCCAAGCGTCTGTCGCACCCCAATATCATCCGCATCCATGACCTGAACCACGACGGCGACACCTGGTTCCTGGTCATGGAACTGCTGGAGGGCGAACCCCTGTCCCGCATCATCCAGCGGGCCAAGCCCAACGGCCTGAAATGGAAGGGCTGCGTGGCGGTGCTGCGCCAGGTGGCCGAGGCGCTGGAGTATTCCCACAGCCAGGGCATTGTCCACGCTGACCTGAAGCCCTCCAACATCTTCTTCACCCGCGAGGGGCGCATCAAGCTACTTGATTTCGGCGTTTCCCGCGCCCTCCAGGCCCAGCAGCCTGAGGACTACCTGAACCCCCGCGCCGAGGATGAGACCTCCATCTACGGCTACACACCGGCCTACGCGTCGCCGGAGCTGATCGAGGGCAAGGACCCGTCGCCCCAGGATGACCTCTATGCCCTGGCCTGTATCAGCTACGAGTTGTTGTCGTCCCGGCACCCCTTTGACCGGCAGAAGCTGAGCCTGGAGGAACTGGGCAGCTACAAGCTCAAAAAACCCAAGAGCATGCCCCGCCGCTTCTGGCGCGTGGTGAAACGCAACCTTCGCTACGATCCCCGCTACAGTTCCCTGGAACTTCTGCAACGGCGCATGGACCCACTTCGCTGGCAGCCCTGGGCGGCCTCGGTACTGGTCGTCGCTGCTGCTGCCGCGGCAAGTTTCCTCTGGTACCAGCAGTACACCCAGACAATGGCCGCTGAGCAAGCGCTGGCGGAAAAGGACGAGCACCAGGCCAATGTCCGCCGGATCCTCGGGCTGCCACCGGAACAACTGCTACAGGAGGTGAATACCCTGCCCTCCCTGGAACGCAACGGAATCCTGCGTCAGCAGTCCGGCAGCCTGCTGGAATGGTATCTGTCACAGATCAACGGCATCCTGGTAGGAGGCCGCAGCGGGCAGGAACTGCCGGATATTCCCGCCGCCCTGGACCTGCTGGCGGAGGCCCAGAGGGTCTACCCCCGGGACCACCAACTGGCGGAACTGGAAACACGCATTATCCGACGCCGCCAGTCCCTGGAGGCAGCCCTGGGTGACGAACTGGCCACCCGTCTGGACGAGGGGAATTACCGCAGCCAACAGGCCTGGGAGGATGTCACCGAGCTGACCAGGGACCTGCAGCTGATCGGAGCGGCCCCCGCTGCGCCCTCGGAGCAGGCCACGGAGCATTTCGACCAGCAGCTCACGGAAGCCCTGGACTCCGACAACGACGCCGCCCTGGCCCGTCTGCTGATCCTGGGTGAACAGCTGTTCGCCGGCCAGCCCGGGGTGGCCGAAAAGCTGGCCCGCGCGGAATCCATGGAGTCATCCATCAAGGAGTTAGGCACCTATTACGCGGAAATCGCCAATGGCAACGACCAGGCGGTGTTCCCGGCCAAGGCGGCGGAAGACTTCTACGCCGACCGCTTCGAACGCTGGCGCGACGAGATCGCCAACGCCGGCAGCCGTGATCAACTGGACAAGGTCTACGAGGAAATGATCGCGGTACTCAACCGCCTGCCGCCCACCTTCGAGCCCCTGGCCAACGTCCGCCAGCAACTCTCGGACGCCTACCTGGCCATGGCCGACAGCATGTTGGCCCGCAACCGGACCCGACAGGCGCAGCCGTTGTTGTCGCGGGCCAGGGAGTTGATGCGGTCGCCTTGAGGGGCGGACTGCCGGAGTTGTGTCAGGATTTCCTGCTGGTTGCCAACAGGCCGGCAACCAGCGGTTTCAGCCTGGACTCACCATTCCGCTTACCGTCACACAGTCCGTCATTTCGGACTGCGTTCCAGGACGCATTCTGAAGCACAACACGTACCCATAACGCCGCCTCGGTGAAGTCGGGCAACCGATGACAGGCCTCAACCTGGAAGGCCAGCCGCTTCAAGGCCGGCAAGGTCAGTTCGAATCCCCGATGCCCATGAGCAAAGGCCTCCAGCTCGATGATCTCCTGCCCGGTCAGGGGCGGCGCCGATGGCAGATTCACGCTGATTGCCAACACCAACTCCGAAGACAGCGAAGGCCATACGACAGGCAGCAGGACCGGCCACTGCTCGGCGAACCTTGAAGACAAGCGCTGTTGGGCGGCCTTTCCGGCCTCTGACAGCCCCCGCAGCATCTGCACCGCATACTCACCAGAACTCGCCTCCCGGCTGATCCCGAGCCGGACGGTGGAAAAGCCCACGGATTGCCAGAACGGCAGCAGGTCAACAGCGGCGCCGAAACTGGTGCCGATGGCATCGAGCCCGGCGGCTTCGGCCTTGTCCGTGGCAGCTGCCAGCAGCCGCTGGCCGACCCCATGGCGACGGCAGCCATCATGAACAGCCACCCGCACCACCCGCATCATGCGCAGAGTGGCGGCCTTCGCGTCGCCGCCGTGGTTGGCCAGGGACTGGGGCAGCAGGTGACCTTTCAGCCGACGTTCGCCCCGGAGCACCTGGTCCGCCAGGGCCGGCTCCAGGCCGCCCTCCACCGTGGCCCACAATACGCCGACGATAGTGCCCTGCCGCCTGGCCACAATAGTCACTGCGTCCGGATCATCCATCCACTGGCGCAGGTCAGAAGGTGTGGTGCGGTAGTGGGCGTCCACCAGCAGGCCGAACGCCTGGGCCAGCGTTGCCTCGCTGGCTTCATCCGGACGCCATGACTCAATGGTGATGTCTTCCCCGGCTTCGGCCCCGGGGTTTTCCGCATCCAGCATGAACAGCCGGTTCACCAGCGGCTCCAGGGGATCACTGGTGGCCCAACGCACCGGTTGCCTCAGGGTCAACCACTGCCAGTGGGGCGTCTCCCGGTCCAGCACCGCGCGGAAACGCAGGTTGAAACCGCGACCGGAGCCTTCGTAACCATGCACGGTGGTGGAGAACACCACCCGGGGCCAGCCCAGCAGGATCTGCCTGAGCAGGGGCGCGGGGATGGCGGCGGCTTCGTCCACCATGACCAGTTCCGCCTCCGGTCGACGGGCCAGCAGGTCGTCGATGGGGAGCCACTCCAGGGTTGCGCCGGATTGAGGCTGAAAACGGGTCTGCTCCTGATGATCCAGCCCGGCCTCCCTGGCGGCATGACGGAACAGCGTGGCCACATTGTCCTTGCGGGGCGACACCACCAGGATTCGCTCACGCCCACCCTGTAACAACCGGGTGGCAGCCATCCCCAGGGCGGCAGACTTGCCCCGGCCCCGGTCGGCGGTGATCACCAGGGGGCGCCGGCGGCGGCCCTGGCCGGTGCGCACGATGGCGTCGATGGCTCGGTCCTGATCCGGTGTTGCCGTCACCCGAAACGGGGTGTTTTCATGGTTCTGGGACAGCGGCGGCGGTATAACATCGCCGTTCGCATCACACCGGATCACGGATGGGGAGGCTTCAATGATTCCCGCCAGGCGGGCCAGGAACGGATGATGCCCCTCCTCCGGCAGCCCCATTCGGGCATGGTCCGGGTCAGGAAAACGGCCCCACTGATCCAGCGGCGGCATCAGCCAGAACCAGAGGCCGCCCGCAACCAGGGTCCCGGCGACGGCGGCCAGGGCGTCCGGTGGATTGCCCTGCCACCCGTCCCATACCACCACTGGCGTTTCGGTGCCGAGTCGCTGACGGATCTGGCCGGCGGCCAGGGGCTCAAGGGAGACATGGGGATTGTGTCCGGCATTACCCACCCACACTCCTGCTGACGGCCCAAGCCGGTCCATGATTCCGCGCACGCAGGCAAGGGTCTGATCGCGGTCACCCTCGATCAGCACCAGTCGCCGCTCGCCCCGGACGGCCAACTGTGCCGCCAAGGTCTGCCAGGGATCCTGGGACACTAGCTGAGGTCCACCGCGAACCGCTTCAGGTCGGCCAGGTCGCAGGATTCCAGGGCACCCCGATGGGTGGCCCGCAGCCGGACCCTCGGCGCACTTCCCGCTTCAAACGCTTCCTGCCAGCGCGGCGCGCACAGACACCAGCCATCACCGGCCCGCAGCCCCGGGAAACCAAACTCCGGCCTGGGCGTGCTGAGGTCGTTGCCCCGTTCCCGGGAGAACGCCAGGAACTCCTCCGTCATCACGACACAGACGGTATGACTGCCAAGATCGTCAGGACCGGTGTTGCAACAGCCGTCCCGGTAGAAACCGGTGACCGGGTCGTTGCCACAGGTTTCCAGGGCTTCGCCCAGTACGTTCACCGACTCGTCCAGTGCCACTGCCATCGCATCGCTCCTTATCTGAAATGAGCCGCCATTATGGGCTAGTGTCAGGGGGCGTCAAAGTCTTGCAGAGACCGTTCGGGATTTGTCCGCCGGTTCTATACAATGACGGCCATGACCAGCCAACTCCCCGACTTTCTCACCCAGGAACAGCGCGACATTATCACCGCGGGCCACGAGCACGCGCTGATCACCGCGGTGGCCGGCAGTGGCAAGACCACGACCCTGGCCTGGCGCCTGCGCTGGCTGCTGCAGCAGGGCCATGACCCCCGCCGTATGCTGGTGCTGATGTTCAACCGTAGCGCCCGGGTCGACTTCGAGCGCAAACTGCGGGACATTACCCGGGACCTGGGACTGGCTCTGCCGGAGGTGCGCACCTACCACGCCATGGGGCTGCGGCTTTACAAACGCTTTGTGCGGGAGGGTGTGCTGCCAGGGTTCTCCGAGAAAATTCTCGGCGAGCAGGAAGTCAGCTACCAGGCCTGGTTACTGACCCGGCAACTGGCGCCGGAGGACCTGGCGGACGAGATCCGCCGCAACAAGAAAGACTATGTGGAAACCGCCACTAGCTTCATCGACCTGGTGAAGACCACCCTGTCGCCGGCGGAGGTGGTGTTCGAGGAACTGGGCTACAGCGACCATCACCGCTACCTGATCGACCTGTTCCATGGCTTCGAGCAGTGGCGCAAGGAGCGCAGCCAGATCACCTACGCCGACATGCTCTACGAACCGGTGATGGCCATCCACCAGGACACCGCCCTGCAACGGCTGGTGGGCAACAAGATGGACCTGATGCTGGTGGACGAGTACCAGGACACCAACGAGATCCAGCACCTGCTGTTGCGCTACGTGGCCGGCGAACGGGCAAAGGTCACCGTGGTGGGGGATCCGGACCAGACCATCTACGAATTCCGGGGAGCCAAACCCGAATTCATCCTGCGACGTTTCCGGGAGGAATTCGACGATCCCCTGCAACAGACCCTGAGCTACAGTTTCCGCTACGGCCACCGGGTGGCGTTGCTGGCCAACCACCTGATCACCCATAACCAGGGCCGCAACGACGTGCTCTGCCATGCCCATCCGTCCACACCCGCCACTCGACTCCAGCTCCATGAGAGTGAACAGGATGGTGGCGTGGTGGTGAAACTGCTGGAGGGACTGCCGGAAGGCGAGCAACAACAGACCGCGATCCTGTTCCGGGTCTGGAGCCAGAGCGTGCCCATCGAGCTGCGCCTGCTGGCCCGACAGATCCCCTATCGCATCGATGCCGGCAAGGGCGCCCTGTTCAGCCGTGAGGTGGAGGCCATCACCAGCCTGCTCCAAGTCGTTACCGGCCAGCTTCCCAGGATGACGGCCCAGGATCGCCTGGAAGCCGCCCGCAATCTGCTGCGCTTTCCCCATGTGGGGCTGAAGGAACAGGAACTGGGGCATATGGCGCAGATGCTGGCCGGGTTCGAGTCCGACTGGGGCAACTGCCTGCTCAACCTGGATGACTCCGCCATGGGGCCGATGCCCGCCCGCAAACTGCGCCGCCTCGGTGAAGCCCTGGTGGCACTGCATGGCTTTTCCGGCCCGGTGGCCACGTTGCTGGGACGCTATGCGGAACAGACCGAACTGTACGACGGTATCCGCAGCCTGGCCCTCACCCATGACACCGCCAACGAGCGCATCGACACCGTGCAGGGCTTCCGGGCCTACCTGGCCAGCCTCGACATCCCCCCGGCGGAGGCCCTCACCCATCTGCAGACGCTTCGCCACCAGGCACTCCAGCGCCAGGACACGAGCAGCGACGACACCCGGGGTGTGCTTCTGTCCACCATCCACCGCACCAAGGGACTGGAGTGGCCCCGGGTGATCGTCCCCGGCCTGCAGGAAAAGTACCTGCCCTACAGCCCCCGCCAGCAGGATGACCTGAAGGCCTTCATGGAAAGCGAACGACGCCTGCTCTATGTGGCCATCACCCGCACCCGCAACGAACTGCACCTGATTACCCGCCCCGGTGGTCCCCGCCCCGCCGTGGATGCGGACCTGGCCCCCAGCCGTTTTGTGGCGGAACTCTGCCACGACCTGAGCGACCAGTTCGGCCGCTGGCTGGACCAGAAAGACAGGGAAGATGACGAAGGCTTCAGCACCGACCTGCCACTGACCCCGGTGAGCCAGCGCTACGCCAGCCGGGAAGGCGTGCAACTGTCCGGGGAACCTGCCCGGGCGGAGACCGGCAACCAGCCCCTGTGGGCCTGCCAGCGGCTCAGCCATGCCATCTTCGGGGCTGGCTCCGTCACCGGCGAAGAGGAATCCTCCTTCGATGTGACATTTGATGACGGCCGCACACTGACCTTCAGCAAGAAGAGCGCCCACCTGTATTTCCGTGCCATCATGGAGCAACAACACTCAGGGGACGGACCATGACAGCACCGGATGCGATCAGCGGCTTGCGTCAAGCGGCCATCCTGTTGTGCGCGATCCTGGGAGGCTTCCCGGCGAGCGGCTCCGCCGACACCGCCACCTTCTACAAATGCGAGGGACCGGACGGCGTTCAGTTTTCCGACCGCCCCTGTAGCGCGGACCCGGATACCGTAACGGTCAGGGACACCCGGGTGGGCGGCAGCGTCGGGGACAACCTGCCTGAGTATGAACCGCCGAAGGAGCCAGCCGACCAGGAAGAAGAACCCGCCCCCCAGGAGGAAGAGGATGCCTGTCGCTTTATTAACTCCACCGACCTTCGCACCTACCTGGCCCGGGAACAGGTGGTACCCGGCATGACCCGGGAACAGGTGGAACAGGCCTTCGGCCGCACCTCGGAAGTCTATCCGGTGCCCCAGGAAACCTGGGTTTACCAGACTAAATATTACGGCGCCATTTATGAACTAACTTACGTTTATTTCAGGAATGGCTGCGTGGAGCGGGTGGAATACCGCAAACCCTGAGCCAAATTCTCCAAGGGTTTCAAAGGATTGAGACTCACGTCACATCAAATCAGCATCCAGCCTTCCGTAACCACTATCTGTACATCCCGAAATATCGTTAATTTTCACTTGCATAGGCGCAGTTACAAAACTTAACTTACGGCAAAGCGTCGGGAACAAGACGCCCCACTTGCCAAGGAAAGAGGATTTTTCATGAACACACTGCGCCCCCTGTCAGCGGCCATCATCGCTGCTGCCATCAGCACACCGGCACTCGCTGATGACGACCTGCAGACCATCTACATCAATCCGTTTGCCGGGTACCAGTACTTCGACGACAAGCGCGACCTGGACGAGGAAGCCACCTACGGCTTCGGCCTGGAATACCGTTTCCTGCCACAGTGGGCCGTCGAGGCGGTCTACTCCACCGCCAATCCCGACATCAAGGACGGTGGTGGCGACGTGGACTTCGATGAGGTGCGGGTGGATGGCCTGTACTACTTTGGCAGCCAGGAAGACCGCTGGAACCCCTACCTGGCCGCCGGTGCCGGCCACGCGGATTTCGATGGCGGCACCATGAAGACCCCGGGCACCAACCATGACGAGACCCGCGTCAACCTGGGCGGCGGTGTGCGCTACAACGTGACTGACCTGCTGTCACTGCGCGGTGACCTGCGTGCCTTCCACGGCATCGACGAGAGCACCTTCGATGCCCAGGCCTCCCTGGGCCTCAGCCTGGCCTTCAGTCGCGGCAGCAGCGAACCCGAGCCAGCCCCGGCGCCGGCTCCCCGGCCGGAACCGGATGCCGACAGTGACGGCGTACCGGACAATCAAGACCAGTGCCCGGGCACCGTGGCCGGCGCCATGGTTGACCAGAACGGTTGTGAGCTGGACACCGATGGTGACGGCGTGGTGGACCGCCTGGACGACTGCCCCGGAACCCCGCCGGGCAGGGAAGTCGGCGACCGGGGCTGCGAACTGGTCACCCTGGAAACCATCACCCTTTACATCACCTTCCCGCTCAACAGTGCCGAAATCGGTAACCAGTACGACGATGACATCCGCGAAATCGCCGATGCCCTGGAAGCCGATCCAGACGTGACCACGGAAATCGCCGGCCACACCGACAGCAGCGGCCCCAGCGCCTACAATCAGGAACTGTCCCAGCGTCGTGCCGAGGCAGTGGCGGACCGCCTGGTTGAGCTGTACGGCATCGACAGCAGTCGCGTGTCGCCGGTGGGTTACGGCGAATCCGACCCGGTGGCCACCAATGAGACCGCCGAGGGCCGTGCCCAGAACCGTCGGGTTGAGGCCCGTATCCAGGTCCGCCAGTAGTTCCGGCCTGACCTGCATCCACAAGGCGCCTTCGGGCGCCTTTTTTCATGGCCGTGTGATCACCGCATCCACCAGCAGATTGCGTGGGGTGAGGGTGCGGTCGCAAAAGGTGCCCAGACGGACCTGGTAGCCGGACTCCTCCAGGAACAGCCCGTAGTCCAGCACCAGCCACAACTCCAGCGGCCGGCGGAACAGGTGGCGCACCAGCTCATGCCGGCGTACCCGGGTGGCACGGTCAACGCCGTAATCCAGCCACTGCCCATAATCGATGCCAACCGCCAGTACCAGGCCCCTGTGGTCGGCCGCCCAGCGACAGAAGGCCTCGAAGCCTTCGCCCATCAGTCGCTTCGGATGGGGTGGCAATGGCAGGTAGTCATCCACACCCCGGAGCCAGCGCTGGAGGCCATCAAAGGCCAGCCGCCACTGGCTTGTCCGGGCTGACTGCTTGCGGTCCCGGGTCGGCGCGGTGACGGTTTCCTGGACGGCCAGTCGCAGGTCGTCACGGGTCAGCGACAGGGCATTGGCGTCGGTTCGGGTGCGTTCGGATAGTAATGTGAGATGGCGGTTATCGGTCAGGTGATAGCAGCAGGGGGAGAAGCTGATGCGGGGCTGTCGCCGGGTCGTCACATCGTGGATCAGCTTGCGATGGAGGTCACCACAGGCATGCAGGGCCACGCCGTGGGCCCCTTCCGGCCAGGGCAGGTCGGACGCCATGACATCCTGACACTGGAGCGTAACTGCATCGCCGTAGCGCCGGACCAGGCGGTTACCGTCTTCCACCAGCCCGGCATTCCATTCATAGCCGGTTACCGGAACCCGACCCTGTCTGGCCAGGGTGCGGGACAGATGCCCCTTGCCACAGCACCAGTCCAACGACGGCCCTGCCAGGGGCAAAAGGGCGGCGGCAAAGGCGCCCGACTGCAGGCGCTTGCGTCCGGGCATATCGACGGCGTCCCTCTCCGCCAGGGTCATCCCATCCACAGCCTCCGGCCCCGGACTGAGATCCGGCACCGCCACCAGGGTCGGGTAGTCCGTCAGTCCCGGCAGCCAGTCACCGAGCCGGGCGGCCAACCGTTCCGGATGCTGTTCGTAGAGATCGCACTGCGGTTCATCCAGGCCGTCCAGCCAATCCGACAGTTCCGGATAGCGGAGAGTCCATGCCGGTTCAGGCTCCGTGAAGGGAACCGGGCGCCACAGCGACTGGTACTCGTTCAGCCAGTCATTGAGTCGCCGCCAGTGCTGGTACAGGCCCTCGCCAGTATCGGGCCGATGCCCCTCGGGCGATGGGGTCATGGCGCTGGCCTTTGTACTGGTCGGGTCCATGATAACGACTTTCCTCAGGGTGAATCGGACGCTGGCCGCAGCAGTCCCTGGCGCGGCACCCTGGCAATCAGTTCGTCCCGGGCCAGTGGCCGGCTGAACAGGAACCCCTGGCCGATGTGGGCGCCCATGCCCAGCACGCAACTCAGTTCCAGCTCGTTCTCGATGCCCTCCACCACCACGGACAGGTCCAGACGCTCGCACAGGGTCAGGATCATTTCCAGGATCGCCCGTTTCTCGTCATCGCGGTCGACCCCGGATATCAGCGACCGGTCGATCTTGAGCTGGTCCAGGGGCAGTTGCCGCAGGTAACCCAGGGACGAATAGCCGGCCCCGAAGTCATCCAGGGCCACGGCAATCCCATGACGCCGCAGCTCTTTCATCACCGACAGGGCGATGTCCGCGTCCGCCATCACCGCCGTCTCGGTAATCTCCACCTTCAGCCGGCGCGGATCCGCCCCCGCATGGTGCAGCATCGCCAGCAGGTTCTCGGCGAGCCGGGGATCATGGAGCTGGGCGGGCGACAGGTTGACGCTGATCGTGAATGCCGGCCCGTAGGCATCCACCAGTGCCGGATCGTTGAGCAGCGGCAGGGTCAGCTTCAGCATTTCGTCGGACAGGTTGCGGATCAGGCCGGTCTCTTCCGCCACCGGGATGAACAGCCCTGGCGAAATCAGACCCATCTCCGGGTGGCGGATCCGGCACAGGGCCTCGAAGGCATCCACTTCCCCGGTCTGCAGGTTCACCAGCGGCTGCAGGAACGACTCCACCCAGTGCAGGCGTAGGGCGTTCCGCAGGGTCTGCTCGGCGTCCAGGCGCTCCCGGTTCCGCTGCCGCATGTCGTCGTGGTAGACCAGGAAGCTGCCGGTACCCACCGTCCGGATCCGCCGCAACATGGTGCGGCTTGCCTGCAGCATGTCCGTCGAGCCTTCGAAACGGGTCTCCCCCGATGGCACCGCACCAATGACCAGTGACAGCCAGATCCTGCGATCGTCGACCAGCAGGGGCTCGTCGAACTGTTGCATCACGGCTTTGGCCCGGTCCCGCAGGCCACGTTCACTGTCGTCCCTGAGCAGCATGACCGGCGTGTTGTCCGCCAGCAGGGCCACCAGTTCACCGGGCTGTATGCAGCGGTCCAGCCGGTAGCGGACTTCCCGGGCCAATTTCCGTTCCTCATGGGGTCGCAGGGAATCCCGGACCAGGGCCAGATTGGAGATCACCACCATCAGCAGCCCGACACCCTCCCCCACCCGGCTGTCCAGTCGCTGTGACAGCATCAATTCCAGGTAGGCGGCATTGGGCAGTCCCGTGCGGGGGTCGATAAACTTGCGCCGGGTGATATCGGTCTGGGTGCCGGCCATCATCCTGGGTTCGCCGGTATCCGGGTGGCGGTCGCAGATGCCCCGGGCCACCATGGCACGGTACCCGCCCCGGCCGTCCTCCAGCAGGTATTCGCAGTGGAAGCGCTCCTCCAGGCCATTGGCGTGCTGCAATACCGCCTCGCTGAAGTGGTCCCGGTCCTGGGGATGAATTCGCTGCTTCCACTGTTCGGGTGAAATCCGGGTGCCCAGGTGTTCGCACCCGGACATGGCCAGCCAGCGCCTGGAGACATGCAGCTCGTCGGTCTGGAAGTCCCATTCCCAGACCCCGTCGTTGGCGCCCCGGATGATCAGGTCCAGGCGCCGGGTGCGTTCCTCCACCCGGTCCTCCAGCAGGTCACGGGTCCGTTCCAGTTCCAGGATATTGCGCCTGACGGATTCCAGTACGAAGTTGGAGAGGACGGTCAGTTTCTGGATGTCCAGATCGTCGGATTCCGTGTTCACATGGAAGTCGTAACGTCCGTCGATGGCCATGCAGAGCTGGTCGGCAACGCGGTTGATGCTCTGTCTCAGGCGCTTCTCGGAATCACTCATCTCCGGCGGCTCCCAGCTTCAGACAGAAGCGGCAAGCATCATCGCCCCGCTTCTGGCAGGCCAGTATCTCCATGCTGCCGGTATCGCCGAACTCTTCAAGGACCCGATCGAACAGGGCCTCATAGAGTCCGCAGAGGCGGTTCGGGGAACGGTAGGTGACCATAAGGTCGTCCCCGTCCCGCTCGATATCAAACTTGTCGCGGACGCGATCCCGGGATTCCTCGCCACGCAGCCCCGCCGCCAGCACGGTATGCACCCGGGGCTGACGCTCCAGGAAATCCCGTGCCGAATTCGCCATCTGGTAGAACATGGGGAAACGTCCCCGGGACTCCCGGATAAACCGGTCCGCGTAGAGCCGGAAAAGGCTGTCCTCATCCAGCCCGAAATAGGCGCCGGTCTCCGCGATCATCCGCAGGCATTCGTCGTCGGGATAGTCCTGATCGATGCGAAAGTCCGGGACGCCCTCAACGCCGGCCCGTTGGCAGATGGTCGCCAGGGCCTCATCGCCCCCTTCCGCACGGATCGTGTCCACCAGAACTTTCTGGATATATCCAATCATGGTGTGGTTCCTGTCTTATTCGCGCCCTAGTGTCAGCGCGGGGGCCCGGAACCTATCCCTGTTCAAGCAGGCCCCGGTACTGTTCAATCACTCCCTCGTCGTAACGGGGATATTCCGGGGCCAGGTCCACCAGTTGCTCGGCAAGCACTTTTGCCACCAGTGCCCTCGCAACCGGCTTACGGTCCCCCGGAATAACGAACCATGGTGCCTCTGGCGTATGCGTCGCCGCAATAGCTTCCTCTACAACTTTCAGGTATTCCTCCCGGCGCTGCCAGGCATCGATGTCCGAACGATCAAACTTCCAGCGTTTACGGGGTTTGTCCAGACGTTTGAGCAGGCGCCTCCGATGCTCCTCCGGCGACA
This sequence comes from Marinobacter sp. OP 3.4, assembly GCF_036224885.1. NCBI lineage: Bacteria > Pseudomonadati > Pseudomonadota > Gammaproteobacteria > Pseudomonadales > Marinobacteraceae > Marinobacter > Marinobacter sp. OP 3.4. The sequence goes on along the minus strand of NZ_JAVVLT010000113.1, from coordinate 20,457 downwards.
GGCCAAGCCAGAACTTGATGACCCTGGTGCCCTCCTGTACAAGGTGCTGCTCGAAGGACTGAATGGCGCTATACCGTGCCTGCCAGTCGTAATGGGCCGCTTTTCGGACCGGCCACAGCCGTTCCGCCATGACCGCCTCGTGGTGACTGCGATTGAAGACCACCAGTTCCCCCAGTGCGGGCAGAAAGGGCACTACCCGCCACAGGAAATCATGGGCACGTTCCGTTGCAGTGGGGCGACCGAACGACCAGGCATGAAATCCGGCCGGGTCCATGTAGGTCGCCAGGGTCCGGATCAGGCTGTCCTTGCCGCTGGCATCCTGACCATGAAAGACCAGCAGGCAGGCCTGCTCTCCATTGGCCCACAACCGCCGCTGGTGTTCACCAATCAACTCAAGTTCCGGCTCCAGGGCCGGCACCCGGGCGTCATCGATATCCGTCGGGTAGTCCCGCAACCGGGGTCGCTGGGGATCATAGAGCCAGGTTTCGTTGAACGCGGTCTTTACCATGGCAGGCAACACTCCGAACGTGGCGGGTTGATGGTCAAGGTCTATCGGGGCGATGGTTCGGAACCCCAGGCATTGATGATAAACTGAGCACCTTTTGGAACAGGTTAGCAACTATGAGTCGCAAGAGACGCGAGATTCCCGTTTTCGACCAGCCACTGATCGAGACCCACTGCCACCTTGACTACCTCAAGGACCGGCCGCTGGAGGAAACCCTGGAACAGACCCGGGGCGTCAACATCGAGCGGGTCATCACCATTGCCGTGTCACCGGACAACCTGGCCACGGTGCGCGACCTCAGTGGCCGGCAGCCGTGGCTCTACGGCACCCAGGGCGTCCATCCCCATGAGGCGGAAACCTATACCGATGCCTGCGAGGCCGAGATCCGGCAGCACGGTGGCGATGACAAGATCGTCGCCATCGGTGAAATCGGCCTGGACTACTTCTACGATAATGCCGACTGGGAGGTTCAGAAGCAGGTATTCCGACGCCAGTTGCAGATTGCCGCGGACCTGGACCGGCCCGTGGTGATCCACAGCCGCGAGGCGGACGAAGACACTATTGATATCCTTTCGGATTTCGAGGATACCCTGAAGCGCCGGGGCGTGATCCACAGCTTCACCTCCGGCCCCGGACTGGCGCGCTATGCCCTGAACCAGGGCTGGTGCCTGGGTTTCAACGGCATTACCACCTTCAACAAGGCGGAGAATGTCCGGGACATCGTGCGCATGGCCCCCATCGGGCAGATCCTGCTGGAAACGGATTCGCCGTTCCTGACCCCGGTGCCCTATCGCGGTCGCGAGAACGCGCCGTTCTATCTGCCCTTCGTGGCGGAGAAAATTGCCGAGGTCAAGGAGCTGGACCTGGATGAGGTACTGGCCCAGACTTACCGGAACAGCCTGCGCACCTTCTTTCCGGCGGGCTGACAGAGAGAGTTGGCACGGCCATCGGCAACATGAATCCCGTGCCCATGGTTACGCCGGAGCCCTGGCGCTCTCGGCGTCCATCCCCAGTCGTCCCAACAGACGCACACATTCCTCGCTGCGCTCCAGGCCGTTACAGAGCAGCCAGGTGGCCCTAATGACCACCTTGGAACGCTCGCTGGCGCCCCGGGGCAGCATGTAGCAGGCACCGATCAGGTTCCGCAGTGGCAGCGGCAGTCGCCAGGCGACCTTGAGCTGATTGCCCAGGGGCCCGCTCCACTGGCGCAGGGCCAGTTCGATCTCGTCATCGTCAAGGGCCCCGTCGGAGGCGATGAACTGCTGGGCCGTGCTGATCACCGCCAGCTCACCAATGCGGTGGAGCAGCCCGGCCGTGAAGCACGGGGACGGGTCCAGCCCCAGCTTGCGGGCCATGGTGCTGGCCAGTTCCGCCAGTTCAAGGGATTTTCGGCTTTGTTCCGTGGCCTGCTCCCGGAGGTAAGGATCCGATAGCTGGTGGGCGATATCCAGCGACTGGGCCAGGGCATGGTTGAGACTCATGCGCACCCCCAGCAGGGTGATCGCCTCCCGCAGGTTGCTGCAGGGCTCCCCGGTGCGGCGAAAGGCACTGCTGTTGGCCACATCCAGCAGGCGCACGGTCAATGCGGTCTCGGTTCGCCACTCCCGGGCCAGGTCGGCGGTCGACAGGGTATCCGCCTGCTCCACCAGGGCCATCACGCTGTTGGGGTCCAGGCCCGTGGGCAGGTAGACCTGGGTGTCCCTGGCCTTGCGGAGCATGGCCTCGAAACTGGCATGGGGACCATCAGGCAGCGTCCGGGGCAGCAGCGCCTGCAGGCGTTGCTGCATGGCGTTAGCGCTGAACGGCTTGGGCACGAACCCCTGGATACGGAACCGCGCCGCCGCCATCACCTTGTCCCGATCCGCCCGGGCAGACAGCATCAGCACCGGAACGTCACGGTCACGCTGGCGCACCGCACGCACCAGGTCCAGACCACGGCCATCCGGCAAGTCCCACTCACAGACCACCAGGTCCGGGCTTATCTGATCGAGACTGGCGCGGGCATCGGCAAGATTGCGGAACGTTTGAATGCGGGCGTGGGAGAACAGACCGGAAACAAGGGTTTCCATCAGTTCGGCCACGGGCACATCAGCATCGAGAATCAGCACATCCATACGGCTACCGTCATTCGCTCCTGTCCAACTGGCGGATAATCCGCTGCACGCGATTGGCCGCCTGACGATACAGTGTCAGCAGACGCGGGTCCCACGCCTCCAGATCCCGCTCCATGGCGACATCGTGTTCCATGATCACCGCCAGGCGCAACAGACGCCCAAGCCGGCCCTTGCGGTGAAGGACGGCCTTACGGACATCCTCTTCCAGTTCCAGGCGGTCGATAAACTCCCGCACCGGCACCCCCAGCATGATGTCGGTACCCGATATCAGCCCGGCCAGGAAGGCCTTGTCCGGGGCTGGCGCATTGGTCTTCATACGCCCCGCCAGGGCCTCACAGACATGGGCCCGCACCAGTACCACCCGGGCGTGCTCGGTGTTCACCACCTGCAGCGAACTGAGCAGGGCCGCCCAGTGCCGGAGGTTGGTAATACCCAGCCGGATCACCACCTCCCGGATGGACGAAATCTTGCCCTGCCCCCGATAGAGCGGGCTGTTGACGATGCGTATCAGGTTCAGGGACAGTTCCGGGTCCTGGGACAGGATCGCCGTGAGTTCACCCACTTCCGGATCAGGCCGGTAGAGGGTGGCCAGCAACTGGGTCAGCCTCAGCCCCGACGGTGACAGCTTCTGCCCGGAGATAATCCGGGGGTGGGCCATGTAGTAGCCCTGGAAGAGGTCAAACCCCATCTCCAGGAAACGATCCCGGGTAGCCTCATCCTCGACCCGTTCCGCCAGCCAGAAGACATCCAGGTGCTCAAGGCCAGCCTTGTGGTGGGCCACTTCCTCCGGCGTGAACTGGGTGACGTCCACCTTGATCACGGAAGCCATGGGCAACAGGGGGGCCCAGCTTGGCTGGAAGGCGAAGTCGTCAAGGGCAAAGCGAAACCCCTGGTCGTACCAGTGCTGTACGGCAGCCACCAGGTCCGGGGTGGGGTCGATACGCTCCACCAGTTCGATCATCACCCGTTCCGGATCCACCGGCAGCACCATTCCGGACAGCAGCAGGTCGCCGGACACATTGATGTAGGCCCGGGCATTGTAGTGGGCGGCATGATCCGTGATACCCGCGCAGAAGTTGAACAGCACCTCGCTGGTGGCGCGGTGCTCGCCCACGGTAAGGGCACTCTCCCCGGCATCGTTCCGGTAGAGCAGTTCGACAGCCTGCATCCGGCTGTCACGGTCATAGATCGGCTGGGCGGCCAGTAGCGTCTGCGAGGACATCAACGGTCGATTCCCTTCTCCTTGGGGGGGTACGGGCCGGGCTCTCCTGCCCCGGAACCCCCTCATCGCAACATCAGTGGTTATCCAATAATGCGGCACGGAACGATCAGAAAACAAGCGATCGCTCTCGCTCTCTACACCAGCGACAGGAACAGCCCCATCAGTACCGGTGAAATAAACGACAGGATAAAGCCGGAAGCAATGGCCACCGGCACACAGTCCAGCCCGCCACTGCTGCGGATCACCGGCAGGGTGAAGTCCATGGCCGTGGCCCCGCCGTAGCCAATGGCCAGGGCCGGGCGCCGGAGGATCACCAGCGGTATCAGGGCCAGGGCGATGATCTCCCGGAGCACATCGTTGAGGAAGGCCACACCACCCCAGGCCGGCCCCAGGGCATCGCCGATCACGATGCCGGAGAGGGAATACCAGCCAAAGCCGGACGTCAGCGCCAGCGACTGGAACACCGGCACCTGCAGCAACGGCGCCAACAGCAGACCCGCCAGCAATGAGCTGACCGCCAGCGAGAGGGCGATGCCCAGGCCCTGCCGGTTGAACAGCAGACGACGCAGGGACAGGCCGGCGTTACGCAGTTGCAGGCCGATCAGGAACAGCAGCAGCATCAGTGACCAGGTGGCCAGGTCCTCCACCCAGGGCAGCGCCGGCAGCAGGAACCAGCCGGCCAGTAGCCCCGCCAGCACCGAGGCCAGGGGCTTTGCCGCCGCCAGGAACAGGCGCCGGTAACTGGTGATGCCTTGCCCGTCTGCGTGGTCTACTGTCATCGGCTGCCAGCGATGCCATAACCACAGTGCCACCACATTGAGCAGCAGCAGGCCGGCCACCAGAATCCCCACCTGGACCGCCATGGCCGCCAGTTGCTGGCCCAGCCCGTCCATCTGGCCCAGTCCCACCCCCAGCAGGGCAAGGATGAAGTACACCAGTGCATCGACACCGTAATGGACCACGGTCATCAGCGGGCGGTAACGGATCGACAGGGCAAAGCCGAGAAACAGCGGCACCAGGATCAGCAGGGCATCGGCCAGCATCAGAACCTCAGAATGGGGGAATGGTCAGGGCGTAAAAGGTCAGAGGGTAGGTTCGAACTGGTCGGGATCAAACACGTACTTGCCCTGATTGGCCTGTGCCTTCTGGCGCAGGTCCCGTGCCAGCCGCTGGGCCCGTACCGTCCACTGGGCGGTTTCCTCACGGCAGGGTTCATAACCCCGCTCCAGCAGGTTGCCGGTCAGCGCCCGCAGGGCGGACCCCGCCCGCTCCTGGTCGTGGTAGGGGCCCCGGCAACGGGTGATATCCGGGTGCCCCTCCGGTTCGCCGGCCAGGGCCACCACCGACCAGATACCGCTGTCCACCTTCTTGATGTGCAGTTCCACACGACGTTCGCCCCGCCGGAGCACCAGCGTGTGCAGGGGATCGCGTCCGTGGAAGTAGTGGAGTTTCATGACAGGCTCAGTGCAGGTTCTGGTCGTTGCGGTCCTGGACCAGCACCCAGGGGGCCACCACCACGGCCCAGAGCTCCGCCTCCCGGTCGTACCAGGCACGGGCCAGGTCCGGGCTGACATCCCCGACCTGATCCTGGCTCATCCAGTGCTGGAACTGGGCTTTGTTGTCGGTGGTCAATTCCGCGGCCACATCCAGCAGATCCAGTTCCGGCGCCACGCGGACCACATGCCCCCGGGCGTAGTAGGTTTGCAGTTCGCGCCAGCCAATGCGGGAGGTTTCCAGGTTGAGTCTGGTCTTGATTTCATCGCGGGATTGGGGGGATGACATGCACGTCCTCGGGAACACGTTCAGCTTCAGCCAAGAGCGTCGCATGAAAGACCGCCGGCGGCAAGTGCACCGCCGGCGTTTCAGGGGTGAAGGCAGACCGTTTTATGAGGCCTGTTTGATCATCTCCCGCACCACGTAGTGCAGGATGCCGCCGTGGCGGAAGTACACCGCCTCGTTGGCGGTATCGATGCGTGACTTGAGGTCACAGCTTTCGGTACTGCCGTCCGGGTAGGTGACCTTCATCGTCAGGGTCTGGCCCGGCTCGATATCGCCGGACAGGCCCTCGATGCTGATGGTTTCCTCCCCGGTCAGCTTCAGGCTCTTGCGGTCCACACCCTCCGGGAACTGCAGGGGCATCACGCCCATGCCGATCAGGTTGGAGCGGTGGATGCGCTCGTAGGACTCGGCCACCACGGCCTTTACCCCCAGCAGCCGGGTGCCCTTGGCCGCCCAGTCACGGCTGGAGCCGGTGCCGTATTCCTTGCCGGCGATGACCACCAGCGGGGTACCTTCCTGCTGGTATTGCATGGCCGCGTCGTAGATGGCCATCTGCTCACCGGAAGGTACATGCTTCGTGTAGCCGCCCTCGACTCCGTCCAGCATCTCATTACGGATACGGACGTTGGCGAAAGTGCCCCGCATCATCACCTCGTGGTTACCCCGGCGGGACCCATAGGAGTTGAAGTCATGGGGTTCCACGCCATGCTCCTGCAGGTACTTACCGGCAGGGGTGTCCGCCTTGAAGGAGCCGGCCGGGGAGATATGGTCGGTGGTCACCGAGTCCCCCAGCAGCGCCAGGATGCGGGCGTCGCGGATATCCTCGATGTCATCCGGCTCCGGCCCCAGCCCCTCGAAGAAGGGCGGATGCTGGATGTAGGTGGACTTGTCGGACCACTCGTACACCTTGCTTTCCGGCACCTTGATGGACTGCCAGATTTCATCACCGTCGAAGACCTCGGCGTATTCCTTGCGGAACATGTCGGTCTTGACCTTCTCCACCGCCTCGGCGATTTCCGCCTGACTGGGCCAGAGATCCTTCAGGTAGACCGGTTGGCCCTCCTTGTCCGTACCCAACGGATCCCTGGTCAGGTCCACCCGCACGTTACCGGCCAGGGCATAGGCCACCACCAGGGGCGGCGAGGCCAGCCAGTTGGTCTTCACCTGCGGATGCACCCGGCCCTCGAAGTTGCGGTTGCCGGAGAGCACCGAGGCCACGGTCAGGTCACCGTCATTAATGGCTTTTTCCACCGGCTCCGGCAGCGGGCCGGAGTTGCCGATGCAGGTGGTGCAGCCGTAACCCACCAGGTTGAAGCCGAGTTTGTCGAGGTCTTCCTGGAAGCCCCCCACCCGCAGGTAGTCGGTGACCACCTTGGACCCGGGGGCCAGGGAGGTCTTGACCCAGGGCTTGGTGTCCAGCCCCCGCTCGACGGCTTTCCTGGCAATCAGCCCGGCGGCCATCATCACACTGGGGTTGGAGGTGTTGGTGCAGGAGGTGATGGCGGCGATCACCACCGCGCCCGGGTCCAGACGGGTCACCTGGCCGTCCAGGGTCAGTTCCTGGCTGGCATGGTGTTCGTAGCTGTCCTCCACGCCGACGGCGGTCTGGCCACCCTCGGACTCCCATTTTTCCTCCCGCAGGCCGTTGGGACCTTCGGCGGTTTCCATCAGCAGTTCGAAGGACGCCTTCATGTTCCTCAGGGCCACCCGGTCCTGGGGCCGTTTGGGGCCGGCCAGGCTGGCTTCCACCTCGCCCATGTCCAGTTCCAGGGTGTCGCTGTACAGCGGCTCGTGGCCGGGTTCCCGCCACAGCCCCTGGGCCTTGGCATAGGCCTCGACCAGTGCAAGTTGATGGTCGTCACGACCGGTGAGTTTCATGTAGGCGAGGGTCTGCTCGTCCACCGGGAAGAAGCCACAAGTGGCGCCGTATTCCGGTGACATGTTGGCGATGGTGGCCCGGTCGGCCACGGGCATGTCCTTGAGGCCGTCGCCATAGAATTCCACGAACTTGCCGACCACGCCCTTCTTGCGCAGCATTTCGGTGACGGTCAGCACCAGGTCGGTGGCGGTGATGCCTTCCCGCAGCTTGCCGGTGATCTTGAAGCCGATCACCTCGGGAATCAGCATGGACACCGGCTGGCCCAGCATGGCGGCTTCCGCCTCGATACCGCCCACGCCCCAGCCAAGGATACCCAGGCCATTGATCATGGTGGTGTGGGAGTCGGTACCCACCAGGGTGTCCGGGTAGGCGAAGGTCTTGCCCCCTTGCTCCTTGTGCCACACGGTCTTGCCCAGGTACTCCAGGTTTACCTGGTGGCAGATGCCGGTACCGGGCGGTACCACCCGGAAGTTGTCGAAGGCCTGCTGGCCCCAGCGCAGGAATTCGTAGCGCTCCTGGTTGCGCTCCATCTCAATGGTGACGTTGTCCTTGAACGCGGACGCATCGCCGAAATTGTCCACCATGACGGAATGGTCGATGACCAGATCCACCGGCGACAGGGGGTTGATCAGGGCCGGGTCCTTGCCCGCCTTCCTGACCGCCTCACGCATGGCTGCCAGATCCACGACCCCGGGCACACCGGTGAAGTCCTGCATCAGCACCCGGGCCGGCCGGAACTGGATTTCGGTGTCGGAGCGGCGGTCCTTCAGCCATTGGGCCATGGCCTCCAGGTGCGTTTTCTCCACCGTCACTCCGTCTTCAAAACGCAGCAGGTTCTCGGTCAGCACCTTGAGGGAGAACGGCATCCTGTTGAGGTCACCCAGGGCTTCCCCTGCCTTGGGCAGGCTGTAGTAGTGGTAGGTCTTGCCGTCGACCTCCAGGGAAGAGAGGGTGTTGAAACTGTCGTCGCTGGTACTGTCGTTCGACATGTGTTGCCTCCTTTTCAGGATCGTCAAATGCGTGAAGGCTGGTGCCCGATAACAGGGTGCCCGCTATCGGCGGAATTGACTATGCTTTACGGGAGTGTGCCCGGAAAGTTCTGTCTGCAAAAATCTCTATTAACTATCGCACCAATTGCCGGGACTTCAACCCCATGACCTGATATACCATTTATGTGCTGCAGTAGACACTTTGGCAACTAACATTACGTTACCTTTATTTACATGTTTGGGTCCCAACAAAAGCCACAATAATTACAGGGAGCCTTTGAAAAATTTCGGATTTCCTCCGCCAACGGGCCTGGTGGCATCCGGAACTTTCGTCGGAGACTCCCCTAACCCAACAGGAGCGTCCCCCACATGGCGGCCACCCCAAACGCCACCATACAATCGGTCGAAGCCCCCACCGGTTACCGGCTGACCGAGAAAATCGCCGAAGGCGGCGCCACCCAGATTTTCCGGGCAATCCGGGTATCGGACCAGCAAACGGTGGTCATCAAGACCCTGCGGCCCGACGACGCCACCCGCGAAGACATCGCCATGCTCCAGCATGAGGCCGATATCCTGTCCGGCCTCGACGGCGACAACATCATCCGGCTTGTGGAACAGACACGGGTCCGTGACCTGCCGGCCCTGGTCCTGGAGGACACCGGCGGCCAGTCCCTGGATCGCCTGATTCCCCACCGGCGCATTCCCCTGAAGACCTGCGTCGGCATCGGCCTCGCCGTGACCACCGCCCTGAAGGATGTCCATCGGGGGGGCGTTATCCACAAGGACATCAACCCGGCCAACATCATTGTCAACGCGAAGACCAACACCGTGCGGCTGGTGGATTTCGGCATTGCCTCCCGATACGGCACGGAGAAGACCACCATCAAGGCCCCCACCTCGGTACCGGGCACGCCGGGTTACATGTCCCCGGAACAGACCGGCCGCATGAACCGGTCGGTGGATTACCGCTCCGACTTTTATTCCCTGGGCGCCACCCTTTACGAACTGGTCACCGGTCGCCCGCTGTTCACCGCAGAGGAGCCGATCGAATGGTTCCACTGCCACATCGCCCGCACCCCCGTCGCCCCCACCGACGTTAACAGCAGTATTCCGCGGGTACTGTCCGACCTGATCATGAAACTGCTGTCCAAGACCGCGGAACAGCGCTATCAAAGTGCCTCCGGCCTGCTCCACGACCTGCGGGAATGCTACCGCCAGCTCAATGCCCAGGCCGCGATCGAGGATTTTCCGCTGGCATCCCGGGATGTGCCGGACCACTTCCGGATTCCCCAGAAGCTCTATGGCCGCGAAAAGGAAGTGGGCCAGTTACTGCAGGCGTTCGAGGCCGCCTATGACCAGGTTTCCCTGGCCCTGGTGGCCGGGCGCTCGGGCATCGGCAAGAGCAGCCTGATCAACGAACTCCATAAGCCGGTGACGGCCCGCCGGGGCTACTTCATCGTGGGCAAGTTCGACCTGGTCCACCGGGATGTCCCCTACAGCGGTCTGGTCGTCGCCCTGCGGGACCTGGTCCAGCAGATCCTCACCGAAAGCAATGACCGCCTGGCGGACTGGAAACGCAAACTGGAAGAGGCCCTGGGGCCCAACGGCGCCCTGATGACCGAGCTGTTGCCGGAGCTGAAGCTGATCATGGGCCCGCAACCGAAGGTGGTACCGGTGGGCGCCGCGGAATCCGAACAGCGGTTCCGCCTGACCCTGTTCAACTTCATCCGGGTATTCAGCCATGCCGACCACCCCCTGGTGCTGGTACTGGATGACCTGCAGTGGGCCGATAGCAGTACCCTGCGGCTGGCGGACCTGCTGGTGGACCAGGTGGAGGGCGACCGGCTGATGGTGGTGGGCGCCTACCGGGACAACGAGATCACGCCGGATCATCCACTGATCCAGACCCTGCAGCAGATGCAGGGCACCGATGTCTTCCTGACCCATATCGACCTGACTCCACTGGAAGTGCCGGACATCTGCCGGCTGCTGGCGGATACCCTGATGACCAGCAACTCCGAGGTGGAACCGCTGGCTCGGGTGATCCGCCAGAAGACCGAGGGTAACCCCTTCTTCGTGGAGGAGTTTCTGAAGGACCAGCACGCCCGTGGCCATATTACGGCCAACCCGGATACCGGCAAGTGGGTCTGGGATATCGCGCAGCTCACCCAGCAGCAGATGACGGACAATGTCGCGGCACTGATGACCCGCAAGCTGGACCGCCTGCCCGAAACCAGCCTGCGCCTGTTGCGACTGGCCTCCTGTGCCGGCAACCGTTTCTCCCTGGCCATGCTGTCGCTGATTGCCGGGATGTCCCCGGCCAAGGTGGCCGAGGCCCTCCATGTTCCCATCGAGGAAGGGCTGATCACCCCCATCAACGACGCCTACCAGCTCACCGAACTGGAACAGGACACCGACCCGGGCAGGCTCACCGTGCGTTTTGCCTTCAACCATGATCGCATCCAGGAGACCGCCTACAACCTGGTGGACCAGGACACCCGGCTGGCGGCCCACCTGGAGATCGGCCGGCAACTGCTGCATAACCTGAACGCGGTGGAGCGCAAGGAAGGCCTGTTTGCCATTGTCACCCACCTGAATCTGGCGGTGAGCCTGATCACCGACGACCAGGAAAAGCGCGAGCTGTGCCGGCTCAACCTGGAAGCCGGCCACAGGGCCCGTCAGGCGGCGTCCTATCCCATTGCCTACGGGCACTTCCAGCGAGCTATCCTGCTTCTTGGCAAGACCCCCTGGGACAATGACTATGCCCTGGCCCTGAGCGCTTTCTCCGCCGCCGCCGAGGCCGCCGCCTACGTGGGTGACCACAAGGCCCTGCGCTCCTTCCTTGACGCCGGCCTGGCCAATGCCCGGGACCTGCTCAGCCGGGTCACCTTCCATGAAATCGAGATCGGCCACCTGATTACCCTGGGAGAGCTGGAACAGGCCATCGACGTGGCCCTGCCCCTGCTGAAGGAGCTCGGGCACCCCTATCCGCGGCACCCACGCAAGTGGTACGTCACCCTGCGTTTCCTCAGGCTCCGCAGCCGCCTGACGTCCATGAACCTGGAGGCCATCAAGGAACTGCCGGACATGACCGCCCCGGAGCACCGGGCGGCCATGCGCATCGGCGCCAGTATTGGCAGCGCCAGCATGTTCGCCGAACCCATGCTGTTGCCGCTGCTGTGCATCAACGGTGCCGAGATTGCCCTCCACCATGGCCACACACCGGAGACCACCACCACCTTTTCCATCCTGGGGATGATGTTCGCCCAGTCGATGAACGACCCGGACACCGCCGTGGCCCTGGGGCGGCTGAGCCTGGAGTTGAGTGAACGCTTCAACAGCCGCCGGGGGCGAGCGCAACACCTGTACGGCTCGCTGATCCAGCACTGGAAGGAGCCGGTCCAGAACACCTACGACAGCCTTCGCCTCGGGGCCCGTTACTGCATGGAGAACGGTGACTTCGAGTACGCCGTGCATGCCTCCAACATACTGGAGGACAACATGTTTAGTGGCGGTGAGGAACTGTCCAGGCTCGAGAACCTGTGTCGGCTACATCTGAGTGAGTTCCGGGCCCTGCACATGGGTGCCATGCTCTACCATCAGGAAGCCCGGCTACAGATGATCTGCAACCTGCGGGGGCTAGGCAAACACCCTTCCCGACTGGTGGGAGAGCACTACAACATCGAGGAATTGCTGCCAAGGCATCGAGCGGCGAAGGACCTTCCCCTGGTGGATCATGTGGTCTCCAAGGCGGTGTTCCTGAACTACCTGTTCAATATGGACAGCACTCCCCACGGGATGTCGGGTACCGGCAGGTACGAGTTGTCGCCAGGGTCCGGTGCCGACGGTTTTTTCGGTGGCCGGCGAACCCAGTTTCTCGATACCCTGGTATCACTGCGGGCCGCCGGTAATGCCGGGAACCGTCGCGACCGCCGGCAGGCACTCAAGCGCGGCCAGCGGGGCCTGAAGCGCCTGAAAGTGCGCCTCAAGACCGACCATTTCAATGTTCCCAACAAGTACCATTTGTGCCAGGCCGAACTGCTCCGGGTCCAGGGCCGGGAGTTCGAGGCCCACGAGGCCTTCGACCGTGCCATCGAGCTGGCCAGTGAGAACCGCTTTTTAAGTGAGCAGGCCATGGCCTGTGAACTCTGCGGCCTGATGCACATGCGTTCCGGGCGCAATACCATTGCCATGCCCTACCTGATGAAAGCGCGGGACCTGTACCGGCGCTGGGGCGCAAACGCCAAGGTTGACCAGCTTGAACACCAGTACCCGGACCTGTCCCGGGAACCCCAGTCCACCACCTTTAGCGGCACCCGTGCCATGGCCATGGGGGAGGTGGACATGACCTCGCTGATGAAGGCACTGAGGGCCATTGCCGATGAACAGATCCACAGCCGGATGGTGGAGGCCATTATCAATATTGCCATCGAGTTTGCCGGCGCCCAGCGGGGTATCCTGGCCCTGCGGGATGGTGACGGCAAGCTGCGCATCGAGGCGGAGGCCTCGGTGGATGATGATGAAACGGTGATCCTGCAATCCTCGCCCCTGGACCAGTGCGAGTCGGTGTCCCGGACCACGGTGAACTATGTCAGCCGTACCCGGGAGAGTGTGGTGGTGGCCGACGCCCTGGCGGTGAACAGCCCGGTGCCGGGGCTGGATCGCGAGGAGTACATCCTGCGGGAGCGCATCCGTTCGATCCTGTGTCTGCCCATCGCTATCGGCAAGGGCAAGGAGCGGACGCTGACCGGGTTGTTGTACCTGGAGAACAACCACATCAGTAACTGTTTCACCGAGGCTCGGATCGGCGCGCTGGAGATCATCGCGGTGGCCGCCGCCGGGCGTCTGGAGCTGTCCCGCAAGGCGGCGGTGGATGGGTTGACCAATCTGTTCAACCACGACTATTTCCAGAATATGCTGCGCCAGGAGTTGGCGGGGGTGTTGCGCTATGGTCGGGAGATGTCGCTGTTGCTGATTGATGTGGACCATTTCAAGCAGTTCAACGATACCTGGGGGCACCAGGTTGGCGATCAGGTGCTGCGGGAGGTGGCGGACCTGATCAGGGATAGCTCCCGGGAGAATGATACGGCCGCCCGATATGGTGGCGAGGAGATGGTGGTGATTCTGCCCGGTGCCGGTCAGGATGAGGCATCGGAGGTGGCTGAGCGTATCCGCCGGGCGATCGAGCGCCATGAGGTGCGGGTGGACGATGAGGTGCTGAGTGTGACGGTGAGTCTGGGGCTGGCCACGGCCAATCCGAAGGACTGCGACCCGGAGCGGTTGATCAAGCGTGCGGATACGGCTTTGTACAAGTCCAAGGCCAGTGGGCGGAATCAGCTTACTGTGGCGGACTGAATAGGCTAGGGCTGGTTTGGGAGGCGGGAAAGCATTCCTCGCAGCAATTCAGAGGCCATCCCTGTGTTACGTGCCTTGTGGGGCTGGCTTATGGGGCGAGGGGTGTTTTCTTCGCCGCAATTCAGGGGCCTTCCCTGGCACCCGCCTTGCTCCGGGCCATCCATGGCCCTGCTACGAAAACACCCCTCACCCCATAAGCCGTCAAACGTTGGTGCCGGATTCCGTTGGAACCAGATAGGCTTTTTTCTTGATCAAAAGCCCACTTTTACACCTGCGTAGAACGTTCTTCCCGGCGCCGGTTCGTAGTATCGGTCGAAGCTGGCGTTGATGCGCACGTTTTCGTAGTAGTCCTCGTCAAACAGGTTGCGGATGCCCCCGTAGAGTTCGATGGTGGTGTCACGCCCTACCCGCCAGCTGTCACCGCCTTTCAGGTCGAACCGCCAGTGGCTGTCCACTTCCTCGGTGTTGGCGTCGTCGGCGTAGAAATCGCCGACATAGTGAGCGCCCGCTTCGGCGAAGCGACCGCCCAGCCCCTGCCAGGAGAGATAGCCGTGCCAGAGGGTTTCCGGCAGGCCCGGCAGGTCGTTGCCGCTGAGGTCGTCACCGCCGTCGGTGGTGTAGCGGTCGAAGCGATAGCGGGCCAGGGTCAGGCTGCTGCGGGCTTCCCAGGCGTCCAGGAAGGGGTAGCGGACCGCCGCCTCCAGGCCGTCCCGGGAGGTGCGGCCAGCGTTGCGGTAGAAGGTGCGGCCGCCGGGGCTTTCGAAGGGGATGAGTTCGTCGTCGACGTTGACGGAGAACAGGGCCAGGTCGTATTCCAGCCCCATGTCGAACAGGCCCCGGGCGCCCAGTTCGACGTTCCAGGCCTGCTGGGGGTCGATGTCGGGATTGAAGCCGCCGCTGCCGTCGGGGCGGGCGAATTCGGTGAAGGTGGGGGTTTCGAAGGCGTTGCCGACAGTGGCGTACCACTGGTGGGCCGGCTGGTAGCGGTAGCTCAGGCCCAGGCTGCCGGACCATTCCCGGAAGGTGCGGTCGCCGCTGTCGTCACTGCCGTCGGCGAGAAAGTCGTCGTCGATTTCCATGCTTACCCGGTCATGACGGACCCCGGCGCTGAGTGCAAGCTTTTCCGTCAGTGACCACTCACCCTGGGCGAAGACCCCGGTGCTCTGGGCCTGCTGGAACTCATCGCCGGTGGTGCCAGTGATTTCTCCGGTAGCGCTGACACCGCGGCGGCCCCGGTCGTCCTCCTGCCAGCCCAGATCGGTGCCCACCACCCAGGTAAACGGTCGCCCGGCCAATTGGTTGTCGCGGCTGTATTGCACGCTGCCACCGTAGTAGTCCCGCTGGTAGTTGATCAGGCTCGAACCGGGGAACGGCAGTTGCTGCTCGAAGTCGCGCCAAGTGTAGAACACCCGGGCATCCAGGGTGCCGCCTGCCAGGCCCTGATCCTGATAGTGGGTGCCCACCAACTGCTGATCGACGGTCTGGCCGGCGTCGAGGATGTCGGAGAAGCGCCAGGCCTGGCGTGGGTCTTCATCGGCGGCTTCCCGGGTCAGGCCGCCAGGGTCTTCGGCCTTGGGGGTGTCCAGCAGGTTGAGCAGTACGGTGATGGAGCGCTGGCTATCCAGTTGGTAGCCCAGTTTGCCATTGAACAGGTACTTCTCCACCTCGCTCTGGTCCCGGTAGCCGTCGGATGTCAGTGCCGATGCACTGGCGGAATAGAACCAGTCGCCCTGCTCGCCGCCGACCCGCACCCCCGCCTGCCACAGGCCGTAGCTGCCTCCCTGCAGGTCGATCACCGGAGACTGCCGCATGCGGCGGCCATCGGCGGTGGTGATATCGATAACACCGCCGGCGGCGTTGCCATAGAGAACCGAGGACGGCCCCCGGATGACTTCGATCTGGGTGGCACTGGCCAGGTCCACGGCGTCGATCTGGGCCTGGCCGTCCGGCAGGGTATAGGGGATGCCATCCACGCGGATGTGGAGCCCACGGATACCGAACGGTGCCCGGGCCCCGAAGCCCCGGCTGGAGATACGTTGGCCCTGGGCGTAGTTCTCCCGGTTCTGCAGGAACAGCCCGGGCACGGCTTCCAGGGATTCATCCAGGTGGACCCTCTGCTCGCCCTGCTGGATGTCCCGCTGGTTAACCACCGTCACCGCCGCCGGGGTGTCGTAGATATCCCTCGATAGCCGGGGAGCGGTAACGGTAATGTCCGGTACGCTGTCAACCGATGTCGTTGTGCCTTCCTGCGCGACCACGCCATTGCCCCATCCCAGCAACAGCGCCACGACCGGAAGCGTTCCCTGCCTGTGAACAACCCGCATGCCTGCTCCTGTGTCTGTATTTTTCTTATCGATGTCTGACAGAACGTTACAAGAATAGCAGGTCAGGTCAATGTCGCCGCCTTCCCTGGCGACCGGCGCCCGGGTCAGGCCAGGAAATGGTTTACGTCCCGAGCGAAACGCTCGTGGTGCTGGAACAGAAACCCGTGACCCGATGCGGGGTATACCGTGCAAAGGCCATCAGGCAACGCCTCAACCGCTGCGTAGGAGGCATAGGCATGAACCATAATGTCGTGGACACCGTTGGCCATGAACACTGGCTGGTGAATCTGCCCCAGCCGGGATCTCAGTTCGGTGCCGCCAGCCAGGGTCTGCAGGGCCTGGAACTGGGCCCGCACGGTGACCTCCTCCACCGGGGGCAGGGGGGCTTCCTGTCGATGCCCCAGGCGTGCCAAGTGTGCCCGGCCCGCATGCCTGCCGGCCTCGGTCTCCGGGAAAAACAGGTAGAGAAAGTCCTCGTCGGTATTCACCGGTTTGCCGGCTACCTCCCAGACCTTCGACGGGGCTGGCCGGGTGCCCTCAATACCACCCGGGGTCGAACCGGCCACGATAATCCGGCGCACCAGGTCCGAATGCTCCAAGGCCAGCGCCAGCGCGACCATGCCGCCCATGGACCAACCCAGTACGTCCACCTGTTCCGCCCGAGTATGGATGAAGCGGCCGGCGATAACCGCCATTTCCGCAATACTGGCCGGTGTGCGCCCGGTGGATCCCCCGACGCCAGCGTTGTCGAAAAGGATAAGCTGGCGCTGCTCGGCAAGTGCGTCCAGTAGCACCGGATCCCACTCATCCATAGTGGCCCGGAACCGGTGGCACAGTACCAGTGGCGGTTTGTCGCTGGCACGGCCGAATGTCCGGAATGCAATACGGGCACCGTCGATATCCACCCATTGGGTCGGGGCAGTGTTCGCTGAATACTCCATGGTTGTCTCCTGTTTTCAGTGTGAGGTCACCAGATCAATGGCAACTGGCCGCACCAATATTATGGACATCATATTATAAACGCAATATGATGAGTGTAATTCAAATCAAAAACACGTAAGGAGAACGACCATGACCAATATCGTGATTGCCGGCTATGCCCGCTCCCCCTTCCATTTCGCCCGCAAGGGCGGGCTGGTCAACCTGCGCCCGGATGACATGGCGGCCCAGGTGATGCGGGGGCTGGTCAACCGGCTGGACCTGGACCCGTCGCTGCTGGAAGACGTAATCATGGGCTGTGCCTACCCGGAGGGTGAGCAGGGCAACAACCTGGCCCGGATCGCCAGCTTCCTGGCCGGTTTCCCGGAAACCCCGGGGGCCGCCACCATCAACCGGTTTTGCGGGTCGTCCATGGCCGGCATCCATTACGCTGCCGGCCAGTTGATGCTGGGGGCCGGCGAGGCCTTCCTGTGTGCCGGTGTCGAATCCATGACCCGGGTGCCCATGGGCGGCTTCAGCAACAGCCCCAACCCGGAACTGCTGGAACACTATCCCCAGGCCTACATGCCCATGGGCCACACCGCCGAGGAGGTGGCCAGGCGCTATGGGGTCAGCCGTCTTGAGCAGGAGGAGATGGCCGTGGCGTCCCATGCCGGGGCCGCTGCCGCCAGGGAGGATGGGCGTCTGGCGGATGAGATTGTCGCCATGACCACGCCGGATGGCGAGGTTCGGGAGGATGGCTGTATCCGACCGGGCACCAACCTGGAGACCCTGGCCGGCCTGCCCCCCGCCTTCGACGGCTCGGTGACGGCGGCCACCTCGTCGCCCCTGACCGATGGCAGCTCGGCGGTACTGGTCTGTACCGATGCTTTTGCGGATCAGCATAACCTGCCGATCCTGGCCCGGATCCGGTCGGTGGCGGTGGCCGGTTGTCCGCCGGAAATCATGGGCATGGGGCCGGTGTACGCCACCCGCAAGGTGCTGGAACGCGGTGGGCTGACCATCGATGACATCGACCTGATGGAAATCAACGAGGCATTCGCCAGCCAGGCCATTGCCTGTCTGCGGGAACTGGGCATGCCCCGCGAACGGGTGAACCTGGATGGCGGCGCCCTGGCCATCGGACACCCACTCGGTGCCACCGGTGCCCGTATCACCGGCAAGGCCGCTTCCCTGCTGCAACGCACCGGCGGGCGCTACGCCATTGCCACCCAGTGCGTGGGCGGCGGTCAGGGCGTAGCCACGCTGCTGGAACGGGGCTAGCAGGCAATGCCCACATTGCACATTGGGGACTGCTCCCCATAGGCCCATGGTGTAACATAGCAAGCAAATAAAGCCGCAGGCTCGCGCAGTACTGCGGCGTCGATACTCCAGGAGGCACCCCGATGCGTTATTCTCCCGACCAGAAGGAGAAGACCCACCAGCGAATCCTTGACGAAGCCGCCCGGCAGTTCCGGGAGAAGGGCGTCAGCAACACTGGTCTGCAACCGCTGATGAAGGCCCTGGGGCTGACCCATGGCGGCTTCTATGCCCATTTCCGGTCCAAGGACGACCTGGTGGAGTCTGCCCTGCAGGAGGCCGCCCGGCAGATGGACGAGGAAACCGCCCGGTTGCACGATACCGAGACGCCCCTGGCAACCCTGATACTGCAGTACCTCTCCCGCCGGCACCGTGACACTCCAGGCCAGGGTTGCGCATTGCCTACGGTATCGGCGGAACTGGGCCAGCTCGGCAAGCCCAGCCAGACCACGGACCGGATCGTAAAGGACCGTCTGGCGCTGATCGACGGCGAACTGGGCCACGACGAGACCAGCGACCGCAGCATCATGATCCTCTCCGCCATGGTTGGCGGGCTGCAACTGGCCCGCAGCGTCAACGATCCCGAACTGTCCGACCGGATCCTGCAAGCCACGCGCGCTCAACTGCTGGCCCTGATCGGAGCGGATACCGGCGCCTGATCAGCCGTCGCGGCTGCGGCATAGTGACCAGCCGGTATGGCCGGGCCCGGACCGCAGGGGCTATACTCAGGTTTACGGATGTCACCAGCCACCAAGGGAACGGCCATGAGCGATCTCGAAACCCGCTTCAACGACGCAGTTGACTACATCCAGAACGGTCGCGGGGACACCAGCCCCTCCAATGACCTGAAGCTGGAGTTCTACGCCCTCTACAAGCAGGCCACGGAAGGGGACGTCGGCGGCAAGCGCCCCGGCATGATGGATTTTGTCGGTCGCGCGAAATTCGACGCCCGGGAAAAGGTCAAGGGCATGTCCAGGGACGAGGCCATGCAACGTTACATCGACCGGCTGGATGAGTTTCGCGGTTGAACCGTGTCACGTTTCCACTCGTCATTACCCGGGAAACCTGGAAGTGCCTGAACGGGTTTTTGCGGTATTAAAACGATTGTCATATGATGCCGCCATCATAACAACAAACGGGCCCGCACCCCCGGTGTAAGGCCCATGCATCGCCATCAGGAAAACTTCCATGCATCTGACCGAAGCGCTTGAACAAAGCGAACCCGGCCTGTTCAAACGAGTGCGGAACGCCATCCGGAACCGGCAACTGAACCAGAGGACCGAGCAGACGTACCTTCACTGGATTTCCCGGTTCGTCCTGTACCACCAACCGAAAACCCCGGAGACGCTGGAAAGTGCTGATCAACAACTCTTCCTCCTGTACCTCCAGGACCGCATACAGGTGTCCCGCGCCCGCCTTAACCAGGCCAGGCAGGCACTTGCCTTCTTCTACACCGACGTCCTCCAGAAGCACGACCCGTTGGCCGAATCCGCCTGAGTGCCCATGCGCGCCAAACTGATCACCCGCGCCGGTTTCGAGGCACTCAAGGCGGAAATGGACCACCTGTGGCGCGTGGAACGCCCGGAAGTCACCCGCAAGGTGACCTGGGCGGCCAGCCTGGGGGACCGGTCCGAGAACGCCGACTACCAGTACAACAAGAAACGGTTGCGGGAGATCGACCGCCGTTTCCGTTACCTGGAGCGGCGCTCCCGGGAACTGCAGGTGGTGGACCCTGCCCCCGAGCAGGAAGGGCGGGTGTTCTTCGGCGCCTGGGTGGAAGTGGAAAACGAGGACGGGGAGACCCGGCGTTTCCGGATCGTCGGCTACGACGAGCTGGACCTGGACCGGCGTTACATCTCCATCGACTCGCCCATGGCCCGGGCGCTGCTGAAAAAGCAGGTGGACGACGAGGCCGTGGTCAGGACACCCGAGGGCCCCGTCACCTGGTACGTCACCGATATCCGGTACGAGACACCGCCGGCCAATCCGTAATCGCCCAATCGGGATAGGGGGGAGCCATAAGGCACCGCCCCTCCCACACCACCCGGCAAG